>DAIMJK010000395.1:0-1743 GCA_036722245.1 Lysobacterales bacterium | reverse complement strand
TCGCGGAAGAGCTTGCGGTGCATGATCACCCCGGTGACCAGGGCGACCAGCATGCTGAACGACGCCAAGCCGACGATCCAGTAGCCGAGGTTCAGCCAGGACAGATGCAACCCGTAGTGCATTGGGTAGAACCAGCGACTGCCGATCTTGAGCGCGTCGTCGGAAACAGTGGCCCCGGAGCGTGGATCGATAGTCACGTCGCCGTGGATGTGGTTGTGCGCCATCGGGTCTTTGGGGTGCGGGATGCCGAAGCCGACACCCATGCTGAGCACGGGGTCGCGGTGCGTGGTGTAGGCCCAGTATTCGTCGGCCGGCAGATCCAGGCGCGGGGTCATCGGCCCTTTGCTCGCGTCGTGCAGCCGGGGCATGTTGGCCGCGTACTCCTTTTCGTTCGGTTCCACTTTTTGCAGGATGGGCAGGAGCATCTCGTCGAACGAGGGCATGGGCTGCGGCGCAAAGCGCGTCTCGGGGATCGCCCAGCGGTCGATCTCGCGGTCGAACACCGACAGCGCGCCGAAGAAAAAACACACCATCAGCACGAAGCCCAGCACCAGGCCCAGCCAGGTGTGCAGCCAGGTCATCGATTGGCGGAAGTTCAAGAACATCGTATCCCCTCCAGATATTGGCCGCGCTTGCGACGCACATTGAGTGTGGTTACATTGGCATAACTATGAATATCGTACTCGATACCTCTGTCCTGGTTGCAGCGATGCGGTCGCAGCGCGGTGCCAGCCAGCAGTTGCTGAGAAGCCTGCCATCGCCGTATTTCACGCCGGCGCTTTCCGTGGCGCTGTACATGGAATGGCAGGCTGTGCTCACACGACCGGAACACCGGCCGCCAGGCATCGGTGTCGAGCAGATGCTGGGCTTTCTGCGCTATCTGGTCTTGCAGTCTCACTTGCAGGATATTCACTACCTCTGGCGTCCCTTCCTGCGCGACCCTAACGATGACATGGTGCTCGAATGCGCAGTCGCTTCCGGCAGTCGCTTCATCGTCACGCACAACATCAAGGACTTTCAACGCTCGCGGGAACTGGGCGTGCAGGCCATCACCCCCGGCCATTTCCATCAACATCTGGAGACGCTCCCATGACCGCCCTGACCATCCGCCTGCCTGATTCCGTACATCTGAAAATCAAAGAACTCGCCGCCCGCGACGGCGTATCCGTCAACCAGTTCATTGCCAGCGCGGCCGCCGAGAAAATGGCCAGCGTGATGACCCTGGACTACCTGCGCGCCGAAGCCAGCCGAGGCCGGCGAGCGGACTTTCTGGCCGTGCTCGACCAAGCGCCCGACGTACCGCCCCTGCCCGGCGACGAGTGCGCCTGACCTTTCCATGGTCACGGCATCAGCACCCACTGCAACCCCCACGCTGCAACAGTCATCAGCACCGCACCGCCGCCCAGCACCGCCCACACTCGGTGCTGCCGGGGCGAGGCGAAAGCCCACAGAAACAGCGGCAGGAAGATTAGGAAGGCGAGCAGCATCAGCGCCGTTTCCGCCTCGTGGAAATCCACCCCCACGGCCACCAGCCCGGCGATGCCCAGCGCGGTGAAGCCCCAGGTGAAGGCGTAGCCGCCGACAAGCGCCGCCAGCACCCGCGAGATTGCACTCGGTTGCTGGCGGATCGATTCATTCAACCAGGAAAATTCAAAGAATGTCATGCAGTTGCCTCCATGAGGCCGACGTACTTTAGCGCACGCCTGCTTCGGGCCTGCTTGCCGAATGGAATCGCAATGTTTA
>DAIMJK010000394.1:0-1895 GCA_036722245.1 Lysobacterales bacterium | reverse complement strand
GAGCGCTGCGTTCGCAATGCAGAGGTCGGGAGTTCGATCCTCCTCCGCTCCACCAAAGTTTCAAGCAAAACCGGCCCACGCGGCCGGTTTTTTGTTGCCTGGGAACCGGTGTCCGCGCGGGATTTCGTGCGCTTCTACCCGAGCCTATCTCGCGTCAGGTACGTGGTCCGAGTCCAGCCCGGATGGTCGTGCGCACGAAGACTGGCAGTGCTGGCCATGGATGTGATGACGGCAGATAGTCGGTATCAACTCGGTCAGGGCCAACGCCGGAGACGCATTCTTGCCCATACTCAAGCAACCCTGCGCACGGAAATGGGTGTAATTGGGTGTAATATTGGCACATGCTCCGCACCGACAGCCTCCAGATCACGCCCGAGATCCTGGCGCTGATCGCCCGGATTGACGAGTTCAAGGGCGCCTGGCGAGCCTTGGGCACGCTGGCACCTGACCGTCTTTCGGCGCTGCGGCGCGTCGCGACCATCGAGAGCATCGGCTCATCCACCCGCATTGAGGGTAGCAAGCTGAGCAACCGGGAGGTCGAGCGACTGCTTTCCAGACTCTCGATCAAGCAGTTCGAGACACGTGACGAACAGGAAGTCGCTGGATACGCTGAATTGATGGACCTGGTCTTCCGCGCGTGGGAGGACATCCCGCTCAACGACAATCACATCAAGCAGTTCCATCAGATCCTGCTGCAGTACAGCCGAAAGGATGAGCGACATCGGGGCAACTACAAGACCGGCGCCAACAGTGTCGTCGCCCTCGATGAGAGCTGCGCGCAGATCGGCATCGTGTTCGAGACGGCGACACCTTTCGACACGCCGCGCCTGATGGCCGAATTGACCGCATGGATAAATGCGGAGCGCGGAAAGGCAGCCGACCCAACGCAGCTACATCCCCTGTTGATCATCGCCATCTTCGTGGTCGTGTTCCTGGAGATCCACCCTTTCCAGGACGGCAACGGGCGGCTGAGTCGCAAACTGACGACCCTGCTGTTGCTGCAGGCAGGCTATGCCTATGTCCCCTACAGTTCGCTGGAAAGCGTGGTTGAGGCGAACAAGGAGGCCTACTACCTGGCGCTTCGGCAGACGCAGGGAACGATCCGCACCGAAGCGCCGAACTGGCAACCGTGGCTGCTCTTTTTCCTGCGCGCGCTGGCCGAACAGGTACGCCGACTGACCACGAAGATCGAGCGCGAGCACATCGTTCTGGCTGCACTGCCCGCCCTGTCGCTGCAAATCGTCGACTTCGTCCGCGAACACGGGCGCATCACCATGGCCGAAGCCATCAAGCTGACCGGCGCGAGCCGCAACACCCTGAAGCAACACTTCCGCGATCTGGTCGAGCGCAAGCACCTGGCGCAGCACGGGCGCGGTCGCGGGGTTTGGTATGGGTTGAATTGATTGCACTGGCGCAGCCACGGCAACCGTGAGATCGCCCAGGTCGAGGCCAAGCAGAGTAGGAGCCGGGGCCGAAGACCAGACTCGCAAGGCTGTACTCCAGTTGATTTGGGCGAAGTTCGGCGCGATGGACAAATGGACAATCCGGGATTGGACCCACAAGCACTGCGCCGAGTGGAAGGATCCCAATGGCTCGTCTTACCCGATCCAATACGAGACGCTGGCGCGTACCCTGGGTTTTGACGACACCTCAGCGAGGGAAATCGCGGCCCAGATCCAGTCCGAACAGGATGTCGACCGCCTTTTGGCCGCTATCTGAAGCCCACGAAATCCCGATAAGCTGCAGAGCGACCCGATCAGACCTTGTATGTCGATTCTTCTCGCCAACACCCGATTGTGGCCCACGCACTACGTCTTGATTCCGCTGAACATGCGCGCACGCCGAGTAGTCGCCGCATGATCAGCTATCACCGGGGCAACCTGCTCGACGCTGAC
>DAIMJK010000393.1:0-1913 GCA_036722245.1 Lysobacterales bacterium | reverse complement strand
CATCGGAAAACCCCGGGAACTCGGGAACCGTTCGGGCCAACTGGGAAATCTGGACGATGCAAGCCGGGTCTTGCCTGGCCAACGCTGGCTGCAGAGACGTCTGCATATTCCGACCCATCGTGACCACCCATTCCGATTGAACGTGACCGCCCATTCCGGGCGAATGTGACCGGCTGTTCCGATTGAACGTGACCGATTTCCGGTGATTGGCCGGAATGGCTGGTCACGATGTCGGAATCAGCGGTCACGTTCGACCGGAACCACAGCCAAAGCGCTGGAATTCTTCAACTTTGTCCGGCATAAGCCGCAGCTTTCCCTGGGAGGAAGTGCGGATGCCGGCAGCGAGGATTCCAATGCGTAAGATCACCGAGGTACTGCGCCTCAAATTCGAGGCGAAGCTCAGTCATGAGCAGATCGCCCGCGCCTGCGGGGTGTCCAAGGGCGTGGTGGCGAAGTATGTCCAGTTGGCCGCCGTCCGCGGCGTGACTTGGCCACTTCCTCCGACGGTGGATCAGGCGGCGCTGGATGCGCTGCTGTTCCCCGCCGTGGAGCGGCCATCGCACTTCGTCACGCCCGACTACTTCCAGATCCACAACGAGCTCAAGCGCAAAGGCGTGACGCTGCAGTTGCTATGGGCAGAGCATGTCGGCGTGCATCAGGAGCGAGCACGGCGCTACAGTCAGTTCTGCGCCCATTATCGAGACTGGCGCAAACAGCAGCGGCGCAGCATGCGCCAGATCCACCGTGCCGGCGAGAAGCTGTTTATCGACTACTGCGGCCCGACCGTCGGGGTGGTCAACCGCAACACCGGTGAGCTGAGACAGGCACAGATCTTCGTCGCCGTGCTGGGGGCATCGAGCTATACCTACGCCGAAGCCACCTGGAGCCAGTCACTGCCTGACTTCATCGGTGCCCATCAGCGGGCCTTTCGCTTCTTCGGCGGGACGCCAGAGTTGCTGGTGCCCGACAACCTCAAGGCCGCCGTGAGCAAGGCGGATCGATATACGCCCCAAATCAATGCCACCTATGCAGAGATGGCGGCGCACTACCGCACGGCGGTATTGCCGGCACGGCCCTACAAACCCAAGGACAAAGCCAAGGCCGAGACCGGGGTGCTGCTGGTCGAACGCTGGATCCTGGCACGTCTTCGCCACCGTACCTTTTTCTCGTTGGCCGAGCTGAACGCGGCCATCGCCCAGTTGCTCACTGACCTCAACCAACGCCCGTTTCAGGGCCGTAGCGAGAGCCGTCGGAGTCTGTTCGAGGCACTGGACCAACCCGTACTTCACCCCCTACCCAAGGATCTCTATGAGTACGCCGAATGGCTGGCAGTGCGGCCCGGCGTCGACTACCACGTGCAGGTCGATGGTCGTTACTACAGCGTGCCGCACAGCCTGGTGGGTCAGCGTCTTGAGGTACGTCTGACCGCCATGGCGGTGGAGGTGTTGCACAAAGGGCGGCGGGTGGCCATGCACGCCCGCGATCATGGCACTACGCGCTATCTGACCCTGTCCGAGCACATGCCCAAATCGCATCGCGAGCACCAGCAGTGGTCCCCGGCGCGGTTCCTCAAGTGGGGCGGTGACATCGGGCCGAGTACCCAGGCGGTGGTGACCTTCCAACTCAGGAATCGACCGCATCCCGAGCATGGCTATCGTGCCTGTCTGGGCATCCTGAACTTGAGTCGCCGTTATGGCCGCGATCGCCTGGAGCTGGCTTGTGCGCACGCCGTGGCGCTGGGTGGTCGCAGCTACCAGAGCATCGCTTCCATCCTCAAGCAGGGGCTGGATCAGCAGCCACTGCCTGAACGCGAATCGCAAACCGAACTGCCGCTGCATACCAATGTGCGCGGCTCGAACTATTACCACTGAGGAGAACCGCCACCATGATCCACCAGACCCTGGAGCAACTGC
>DAIMJK010000392.1:0-2137 GCA_036722245.1 Lysobacterales bacterium | reverse complement strand
CAATCGCCATGAGCCTATGTCGGCGCCGTCAACGGTCAGATCCAGCCGGGCCACTCGACCATTGGCGGCATACAGTCGCTCGTTTTTGGGATAGCCGTTGACCAGTTGCAGGCCCTCCAGCACCAGCGCCTCGATCGGCTCAGGGTCCGGGATGTCGCCGGAACCATCATCGAACCGCTGCTGCCGCGCGTGGTGCAGATCGAGGCTCAGCATTTCACCCTCCCCATGGCCGTCGGCGCCCTCGACCCAGGCCGTGTCGGTGCGACCGTCGGCGAGGCGAAAAGGCGCGTAGTCGGTCTGACCGGAATCCGCCAACGAGCTGCTGGCCTGGTAGTCGAAGCCGAAAAGCAGCTGGGCGCAGCCACCGGGCTGGCGGGCCGGGATCGCTGTCAGCGTCGGCTTGCGTCCCGCGGTCAGATCGCCCGAGTCGAGCAAGCGGCGCAGCCGAACGTCGCTGCCCGCGCTGATCCGCCTGATTTGCAAGGTCTGGTCATCGAGCACGACGATCTGCTCGACGATCGACGGATCGTCGACCAGGCGCAGGAACTGCCCGTCCGGGTCGACTGCATCGGTGGCGGCCGGGCCGGTGACCCGCTCCAGTGCCGAGGCACTCATGCGGCGGCCATCCAGCCATTCGATCATCTGGCCATCGCGGTATTCGATCCAGGCGCCCGGATCGGCCGAGTCCTGCCAGTAGCCGGCCAGCGAAATCCGGGTTTGCGCGTGCACTGGCAGCAGGATGCCTGGCAGCAGGGACAGCATGATGAACGACAGGGTCAGCCGCAGAAAGGAGCGCCGCATCAGTCGTCTCCGCAGAGGTAATCAGTGTCTACGCGATATTCAGGGCAAAACAGGCTCCCTGGCAACTGTCATTCCCGATCACAACTGATCGACGATTCCCAGCGTCGCCCTGGCCCGGTTCAGGGTGTAGAAGTGCAACCCCGGTGCACCGCCTTTGATCAGCTTGCGGCACAGATCGGCCACCACCTCCTGACCAAAACTGCGAATCGCTGCCGCATCATCGGCGTAGGCACTCAGGCGACGCTCCAGCCAGCGTGGGATCTCGGCTCCGCACATTTCGGAGAAGCGGCGCAGCTGTGAGAAATTGGTGATCGGCATGATGCCCGGCACGATCGGCACCTCGATGCCGACGCGGCGGACGTCGTCGAGGAAGCGGAAATAGCTCTCGGCATTGAAGAAGTACTGCGTGATCGCCGCATTCGCGCCGGCCGCGACCTTGTCGGCGAAGTGCTTCAGATCACTCTGGGCGTCGCGACACTGCGGATGAAACTCGGGGTAGCAGGCCACTTCAATATGGAACTGATCGGCGAAATCCTGCCGGATATAGCGCACCAACTCACTGGCGTAGCGAAACTCACCGGGTGAAGCCATGCCGCTGGGCATGTCGCCGCGCAGCGCAACGATGCGCCGACACCCAAGTGCCACATAGCGCTGCAGCAAATCGCGTATCTCCTCCCGGGTGCCACCCAGGCAGGACAGATGCGGCGCCACTTCCAGACCGAGCGCCTTCAACTCGGCCACCGTATCGAAGGTGTAGCTCAGAGTCGATCCGCCCGCGCCAAAGGTGACCGAGACATAGTCGGGGGAAGTCGAACGCAGCGCGGCCACGGTATCGAGCAGCGTCTGCTTCTGTTCGGCCGTCTTCGGCGGGAAGAACTCATAACTGACCGGAACCGGCAGGCTCATCAGGGGACTCCGCTTTGGATCAGGTAACGGGGAGGAAAGCTCCCAACGGTGGACTAGCCAGAACAGTGAAAGCCCCGCCCCTGATCGTGTCGGGGGCAGGGAGTTGCCCTTGCTTCAACTGGGACCCGGGCCCTGAGCCCTGGGCCCTATGCTTTCGTCAGCCCTAGTACCGATAGTGCTCCGGCTTGTACGGCCCCTCGACCTTGACGCCGAGATAGCTGGCCTGGTTCTCGGTCAGCTTGGTCAGCTTGACGCCGAGCTTCTCCAGGTGCAGCCGCGCCACCTCCTCGTCCAGACGCTTGGGCAGGTGATAGACCGCCGGCTCGTACTTGTCGCGGTTCTGCCAAAGGTCGAGCTGCGCCAGCACCTGATTGGAGAAGGAGTTGCTCATGACGAAGGCCGGGTGGCCGGTCGCGCAGCCCAGATTGAC
>DAIMJK010000391.1:0-2231 GCA_036722245.1 Lysobacterales bacterium | reverse complement strand
CCAGCCGTGGACCATCCCAGATCTCGCGCTTGGGATCACGCTCGCGACAGAACAGGATGCTCGCCGCGGCGTTCCGCCCCGGCACCAGCACGAGTACCGAGTCGGGCTCCTCGAAGCCGGTCAGATAGAGCAGGTCGCTGTCCTGCCGGTAGGGATAGTGGGCATCGTTGTTACGGATCCGGGTGGGTGCGGCCGGCACCACGATGGCGGCGCGGTCGCCGGCCATCTCCATCAGCTGCTTGCGCCGACGGGCGTATTCCTTCGGACCGATCATGCCGCGCTCCGGCGCGCGGACAGATGTACCAGCAAGGTGCCCATGCGCAGGAACTCGATCAGCTCGATCAGCGCCATCTCGCCCTCCTCGTCACCTTCGAGCTCATCGACCGCGCTGCCGGCAATCGTGCCCAGATCGGACAGGTACTCGGTCACGCCATCGGCGCTGTCCTGAATGCTGAAACCGCTCAGACCCAGGCCGGCCAGAAAGCCCTGCGCCCATTGCAGCAGCGCGGCAACCCGCTCATCCAGAGGGCTGTCGTCATCCGGCAGCAGCGGCTGAAAGCCCAGATCAGTGTCTTCCAGCGCATGCCAGCTGGCCGCCGCGAGGGCCGCGAGGATGCGCTCCACCTCTGCCTGCGGGGCATCACCAAACTGCTCCTCGAGGACCAGCCGGGTCACCCAGCTGCCCGATTCCGGCTGGCCGCCGCCGCATAGCCACCCCGTCACCTGCCCATGCAGTTCCGCGGCATCCGGGTCGGCACCCCAGCGATGCAGCACGGCTTGCAGCCCCTGATAGGGATCTTGCATGTCGGTTTCCCCTCCTTGCTGCAGTTCGGTCGGCAGTTTAGCCCGGAAGCTCGCTGCGCACCGATACGGCACGAAGCTTCACGAATGATCCGGTCCCGGCGACCCGGCTCGTGCCAAAATCAGCGATTGGGTGGAATGCGGGTCAGGACCACGGGCGATCAGAAGCAAAAACAGTCCGCGCGCCCCGACCGCCGAGCAGACCGTTCAGGGAGCGGGATCATCGTGCAGCGGGACGTCGACCAACCCGAATCCGGCACACGCCTGGCGGCCTCATTGCGTCCGGCTCAAAACGTGCTCGACGGCGCGCTGGTGGTCAGCGTGGTGGGCTGCGCGCTGGTGTTGTCGGGGATCGCGTTGCATCAAGGCTTGACCAGCAATCTGCGCAGCGCGCTGGTGCTGGCTGCGGTGACTGTCTCTGTCGGACTGCTCTGGCTTGGCATCCGGCAGCGCGCGCTTGTGCGTGAGTTGCTTGCGCAGCGCGCTGAACTGGACCGGGCCAGAGTATTGCTGGCGAACCACGATGGCGAGGTGCCTACAGATCGCGTCGGACCCACTGATGGCGGCGTCGACCGTGAACTCGATGAGCAGCGCCGTATCTCGGTCGAGATCATCCGCTTGATGAGCGAGGCTGTGACTGTCACCACTCCGGACTTCCGCTTCACTCAGGTCAATCCGGCCTTCAGTCGCATTACCGGCTACAGCGCCGAGGAAGTCATCGACCGTGACGCAAGTCTGCTCAATTCCCCCCGTCTGGGCGAGGACCGTTATCTGGCCATGCGCGCAGAACTGCTCAAGAAAGGTGAGTGGCGCGGCGAGATCTGGCAGCGTCAGAAGAGTGGTCGCGACTTCCTCGCCGCCATCGAGATTCGGCAGGTCAAGGACATCGATGGCCAGCGCCGGCACTTTCTGGCGGTGCTGGAGGACATCACCGAGCGCAAGCGGGCCGAGCAGACCCTGCGCTATCTGGCCAGCTACGACATCCTGACCAGCCTGCCCAATCGGAGCCTGCTGGTCAGCCGTTTGCACCAGGCTCTCGCTCATGCACGCCAGAGCCAGACCGGCTTGGCGCTGCTGTTCATCGACCTGGACAGATTCAAGCATGTGAACGATTCGCTCGGTCACGCGGTCGGTGACGAGTTGCTGCGCCAGGTCGCCCTGCGCATCTGCGAGTGCGTCGGCGACAAGGAGCGCACCGCCCGCCTGGGTGGTGACGAGTTCACTGTCTTCGTGCCCAATCTGGTCAGCGTGGAACCAGTCCGACAGTTGGCCGATGCACTGATCGACGCCTTCGCTGCGCCCATCGTGTTGGCCGACCAGGAACTGAGCATCTCCCCTTCCATCGGCATCGCGATGTACCCCGAGCACGGTCAGAGCGTCGAGGAGTTGCTCAAGAGTGCCGACACCGCGATGTACCAGGCCAAGCGGCG
>DAIMJK010000390.1:0-2256 GCA_036722245.1 Lysobacterales bacterium | reverse complement strand
GAAGGGCGCCGCAACCCCGGCACGGCAGCGACGTCACCTGCAGACCTAACCCATCTTTGTCACGCCGAAACCCTGCAGTAGTGCCATACAATTTTCATTGAGGTGCTCCACGGGCTTGATTTTCGGGTACAGTGCTCGTCATGTTCATCCGACGCACTCAAACCCGCTCCCGTCTCGCCGGTGGCGTCTACTTCACCCATCGGCTGGTGCGCAACGAGCGAGTCAACGGCAAGGTCCGACAGGTCACCCTGCTCAACCTCGGCAGAGAGTTCGAGGTGGCCCAGGAAGACTGGCCCCTGTTCTGCGTTCGCTTGACCGAGGTGCTCTCGCTGCAGCCCGGGCTGCAACTCACTCAAGTCCCTATGGCGCTCGAACAGGCTGTACGGCGCTATGCGGCGCGCTTGCAGCCACGAGTTGGTGACGACGTTGGGGCAGTGCGAGGCCGAGCCAAGCAAACGGCCCGTTCGGATTCAGGCTCGCCGGTTGCTACTGCGGAAGACCCGGAGCAGCCAGACTTGCTTGATGACGTACCCTTGGGGCCGGCCATCCCGACACCCCAGCCATCGAGTCAAACCTTTGAGGTGATCGACGTCGATTCGCTGGATTTCGCGGACGAGCGTACCGTCGGTGTCGAAGCCCTTGCATTGCATGCCATTGAAACACTTGGAATTACTGAGCACTTTCGTGGTGCGACGGACAATCGGATCACACTGGCTGCCGCGATCGGCCAGATCGTCGCGCGGATGGCGCACCCTGCGTCGGAGTTGTCCACCCACCGGTGGCTGCAGGAAGAGAGTGCCTTGGGTGAGCTTCTGGAGACAGACTACGCAAAGCTGTCACTGTCCAGGCTTTACCGGGTTGCCGATGTCATCTGGGCACAGCACGAACGCCTGGAGCCGAAGCTGTACCAGCGGATCCAGAGTGTGTGTGGTCTGGACGATCACATCGCGCTGTATGACCTGACCAACACCTACTTTGAGGGTCTGATGCCGGACAGCGAGTTGGCCCGGCGAGGTCACTCGAAGGAGAAGCGCAGCGATGCGCTGTTGATCACCCTGGGTTTGGTGCTGGACGGAAACGGTTTTGTGCGCCGCTCCGAGATCCTGGCGGGCAATATCCGGGAAGCCAGCACACTGCAGGCGATGCTGACTGCCCTGAAAGCGCCCACGGGTGCGTTGGTGATCATGGATCGTGGCTTCGTGGACAGCGGCAATCTGAGCTGGTTGCGCGAACAAGGGTACCGCTACCTGGTTATGAGCAAGGAGCGCCTGCCGTTGGGAGACGCCCCTGCCAGCCTCACGACGGCCAACAACGACACGATCCAGTGGCAGTTACATCGACCTGCACCGGACGCCGACGATCAGGACCTGCGACTGGCATGCTATTCGGAGGCGCGGGCTAGCAAGGAACGGGCAATGGTCAGCAAGAAGCGCCAGCGCTTCGAGGCGACCCTGACCAAGATGTCCGAGGGGTTGGCCAAACCACGCGCTCAGAAGGCCCTGGATCGTATCCATCAGCGACTCGGTCGGCTCCGCGAACGCTATCCACTGGTCGCCAGGCACTACCAAATTGACGTCGACGCTCAGGACGACAAGGCCACCGCCATCCGCTTCCACTATGTCCCCAAAACGATGAGCAAGGCAGCTGCGCCTGGTTACTATGTGTTGCGCAGCAATGCCATGGATCTGGACGGCGAAGCGCTATGGAGGACCTATGTGCAGTTGACAGACGTCGAAGCGGCCTTTCGCTCGCTGAAGTCCGAGTTGGGACTGCGCCCGATCTACCACCAACTAGACCGCCGATGCAAAGCACACCTGTGGATTTCAGTACTGGCCTACCAGTGTGTGCAGTACCTGCGCCGCTGCCTTGCCGCGAAGGGCATTACATTGAGTTGGGACCAGCTTCGAAAGAGACTGTGCAGCCATCAGCGGGCGACGGTCAGCTTTCGTCGGCAGGATGGCGCGGTGCTGCATGTGCGCAAAGCCGGAAAGCCGAAGCCTCACGCGCAGGCGATCTATCAGGCCTTGGGGCTCAATGAGCGTCCTGGCGGGATCCGCAAGCGCATCTTTCGGCCGGAGCGGGACCTCTAAGCGGATGGAGTCGTCGCCAAATGAGTGCCTTCAGAACGCTGGTGTAGTGCCATACGAAAGATTTGCATGCCCTATCCTGTTGATAGATAAGCAGATAATTTTCCTGGTGACAAAGATGGGCTAGGAGTTGGCGAAGTCTGAAACGCACTGGGCGCGTTGGTTCCAC
>DAIMJK010000389.1:0-2332 GCA_036722245.1 Lysobacterales bacterium | reverse complement strand
CCCTGGCGACAGAGAATTCGGCGCTGATGAGAGCCGCTTATGCATCAGTTTGAATCGCACCCGTTGTTCGGAGGAGAGTAGAGATGAGAGGTTCGAGTCGGTGTTGCAACTGAGCGGGCCCAGGGCACAGGGTCCAGCAGAGCAGCGGCGGCTGGTTCTTGACCCTCCGCCTGGGCCCTGGGCCCTGTGCCCTGTGCCCTCGACCCACCGAAAGGACAAATCCCCTCTGCACTCGATCTTCCCCAAAGTATCCTTCCCCACTTTCCCTCGTGGAGCGTGACTATGGCGGTGGTGGCATTCATTGGTCTGGGCGTGATGGGTTTCCCGATGGCCGGCCACCTGGCCGCCAAGGGGCATCAGGTGGCTGTTTTCAACCGCAGTCCGGACAAGGCGACGCGCTGGGCGAAGCAGCATGACGGGCGCGTTGCGACAACGCCTGCGCTGGCGGCCGAGGGCGCGGCGATCGTGTTTGCCTGTGTCGGCAACGACGCCGACCTGCGCGCGGTGACGCTGGGACCGGACGGCGCCTTTGCCGGCATGCAAGCCGGCGCCGTCTTCGTCGATCACACGACTGCCTCGGCCGATGTCGCACGCGAACTGGCGCAGCTTGCCGCCGCACGCGGATTGGGCTTTGTCGACGCGCCAGTGTCGGGCGGTCAGGCTGGCGCCGAGAACGGTCAGTTGACCGTGATGTGCGGAGGCGACGAGGCTGCGTATACGTTGGCCGAACCGGTGATCGCCGCCTATGCGCGCAAGCAGCGGTTGCTGGGTCCGGTCGGCGCCGGTCAGCTGGCCAAGATGGTCAACCAGATCTGCATCGCCGGGGTGCTGCAGGGCCTGGCCGAGGGGATCAACTTCGCCCAGCGCGCTGGTCTGTCGGTAAGCGAGTTGGTCGACGTGATATCGCAGGGCGCCGCCGGTTCCTGGCAGATGAACAACCGCGCCGGAACGATGGCCGAGGACCGCTTCGACTTCGGCTTCGCGGTCGACTGGATGCGCAAGGACCTCGGCATCTGCCTGGCCGAAGCCAACCGCATCGGCGCGCGATTGCCGATGACTGCGCTGGTCGATCAGTTCTACGGCGATGTCCAGGACGCCGGCGGCGGCCGCTGGGATACCTCGTCGCTGATTCGGCGATTGCGGCGGGACAAGGGATGATGGGCGAGAACTGAGGTGCGATGTGCCTATGTTTGAGGGCCCAGGGCCCAGGGCACAGGGCCCAGGAAGACCGCTCTTCTGGGCCCTGCTCTTCCCATTCACAGCGCTCAAACTACTCTCCCGCAGCTCAAACCTTACCGGAACCAGAATGCTCCGCGCTCTCGCCAGCCTCTTCTTCTACGCTCGATTTCTACGCCCCTTCAGCCGGATCGGCCTGCGCCAACGTCAGCGTCAGTGGAGCGAACTGCCACGGCTGGATGGACAGCGCTGGCTCGTCAGCGGTGCCAGTGGAGGGATTGGCGCGGCGATCGTACGCGGCGCCATCGAACGCGGCGCGACTGTGATCGCGGTCGCCCGTAGTGCCGAAAAGCTGGCCGCGCTGCGGGCAGATACCGGAGCACCCGAGCGCTTTGTGGCCGAATGCTGTGATCTGGCCTCGGTCAGCGCGGTGCGGGAACTGCTGCAACGGCTGGCCGAGCGCGGGGAGCGGGTTGATGTGCTGGTCAACAACGTCGGCGTGCTGCTGAACGATTTCCAGCAGACCCAAGAGGGTTTCGAGTCCAGCTTCGCCAGCAATCTGCTCAACCACTACGTGCTGACCGAGGGTCTGCGAGTGCAGGGTTTGTACGCCGCCGGTGCCGCGGTGATCAACATGGCCTCCGGCGGGATGTACGGCGCCAGACTGGATCTGGCCAAACTCGACGCGAGCTCCGCCGCCGACTACGACGGCATGGCCGCCTACGCCCAGCACAAGCGCGCACAGGTCGAGCTGAGCCGCTACTGGAACGCGCAGTGGCAGGGCGAGCCGAAGGTGTACGTGATGCATCCGGGCTGGGTCGACACCGATGGCGTCAAGCAGTCCCTGCCCTGGTTCCGCGCCACGCTAAAGGGCTATCTGCGCAATGCCGCCGAGGGCGCCGACACCGCGCTGTGGCTGGGTGCCACCCGCCCTCCCCCGCCCTCGGAAGGCATCTGGCTCGATCGCGTACTCGATCCGGAACACGTCTTCGCGATCAGCCGCGGCGGCGCCAGTGGTGAGGTACTGGCGCGCTTTCTGGGCGAAGCGGGGCGGCGGGTCTAGCGGGCGCTGCAACTGGAGGCATGCGACTTGCCTGGCAGCATCGGCAAGGCCCGGAACGGCGGTCAATCCCACCCCGCCCCGCCTGGAGTACAG
>DAIMJK010000388.1:0-2339 GCA_036722245.1 Lysobacterales bacterium | reverse complement strand
GTCAGCGAGGTCGATCGCGGCCCGCAGCTGAGTGCAGCCCAGGCCGCCTGACAGGAGCATCGTGATGATCGTCTACTACCTGCGTCTGGCCGCCACCAGCCTGCGCCGCACCCCGGTGCTGACCACCTTGATGGTGCTTGCGGTGGCGGTCGGCATTGGCGCCAGCATGACTGCGCTGACGGTGCTGCGGGCGATGGGCAACAACCCCTACGCCTACAAGAATGATCTGATTCAGGTGCCGCAACTGGACAACTGGAATCCGCAGTCGGCCTTTGACGACGAGGGCAATCCGCCCAACCAGATCACCTATCTGGACGCCCGGGCCCTGCTCGATGCCGGTCGCGCCGACCTGCAAAGTGCGATGTACGCGACGGGCTTGGCGGTGACGCCGGACAACGCAGAGACCCTGCGTCCCTTCAACGCCAGCATTCGGGTAGCCGGGGCGGACTTCTTTGCGCTGTTCGATGTGCCTTTCCGCTACGGCGGACCGTGGAGCCGTGGCGACGACAGCGCCAAGGCTCGGGTAGTCGTCCTGGGCAGCGAGCTCAACGACAAGTTGTTCGGCGGCGAGAACAGCGTCGGTCGCGACGTCCAGCTTGGCGACGAGCGCTATCGGATTGTCGGGGTGCTCGATCACTGGCTGCCGATGCCGCGGGTCTATGACGTGATCAGCGACACCTTCGCCGAACCCGAAGAGGCCTTCATCCCATGGGAAGTGGCGATCGACAAGCAGATGGGCAACCATGGCAACAACAACTGCTATCGCGCGCCCGAGTTGCCCGGCTGGGAAGGCCGGCTGCAGAGCGAGTGCATCTGGATGCAGTTCTGGGTCGGGTTCAACCGGGCCAGTGACGCACCGGCCTATCGCGCTTTCCTGGACGAGTACGTCCGCGAGCAGAAGAAACTCGGTCGCTTCGAGCGCCCGCTCAACAACCGCCTGAGCCCGGTCGACGAATGGCTGGAGCGCAACGAAGTGGTGGCCAAGGACAGCCGCATCCAGGTCTGGATTGCCTTCGGCTTCCTTGCCGTGTGCGTGGTCAACACGGTCGGTCTGTTGCTGGCGAAGTTCCTCGGCCGGGCCGGCGAAATCGGCGTACGACGTGCCCTGGGCGCGAGCCGCAAGCAGATCTTCGCCCAGTTCCTGACCGAAGCCGGGGTGATCGGTGTGGCTGGTGGTCTGATCGGTCTGGCGTTGACCGGCGCGATGCTGGCCGGGATGCGGCTGCTGCAGGATGAGGGCTTTGCCCACCTGACCCGGGTCGATGGCGAAATGATCGTCATCACGCTCACCGTGGCGGTGCTGGCAACCTTGCTTGCCGGCCTGATTCCGACCTGGCGCGCCTGCCAGATAGCCCCCGCGCTGCAACTCAAGAGCCAGTAGACCGACAGGTCGCCAAGGAAGACTGCCATGCTGCACATCAAGCCCATCCTGTCCGCGCTGCTACGCAACCGCATTGCGGCGGGCGTGATTGCGCTGCAGATCGCGCTGACCGTGGCGATCATCGTCAACTGCCTGTATCTGGTCATTGATCGCGTCTCCGACATGGGCCGGCCGAGTGGTTACGACGAGCCGAATCTGTTCACGATAGCGGTGAGCAGAATGGATCGCACCGGTGACATTCGGCCCGAGGTAGAGGCTGATCTGGCCGCCCTGCGGGCCATACCCGGCGTCGTCGGCGTCACTTCGACCAACGCCTTGCCACTCGATCGCGGCGGCTGGAGCTACAGCTTCTCCAATTCTCTGGAAAAGGCCGAGTCCGGACGCAACGAGGATTCCGAAGGCGCAGCGGTTTACATGACCGACCACACCGGGGTTGAGGCGACCGGCGTGGAACTGACCCGTGGCCGCTACTTCCGCGCCGAGGAAATAGACGACATGACCGAAGGCGCGCAACCGGCCACGCCGGTGATCGTGATCAGCGACGCGATGGCCACGGCCCTGTTCGGCGATGCCGATCCGCTCGGAAAACCCGTGTTCTTTGCCGGCAATCCGGATCAGCCGCCGGCCACGGTAGTGGGCACGGTAAAGCGCCTGCAAAGCCCGTGGACCAGTTCGGATACCACCGAGCAGAGCATCATGCTGCCATGGCGCTTCATGTTCGAGTCACGCCGCTACCTGATCCGCACCGAGCCCGGTCAGCGCGAGGCAGTGATGGGTCAGACCGAGCAGTTGTTGGCCGATCTGAACAGCAATCGCATCATCCACCGCATGCGCAGTTACGACGAGATTCGGGCCCGCGGCTACCGCGAGCAACGCGCAATGGCCTGGATCCTCGGCGCGACCATGCTCGGCCTGTCACTGGTGACCGCGCTGGGCATCGTCGGCATGGCCAGCTTCT
>DAIMJK010000387.1:0-2393 GCA_036722245.1 Lysobacterales bacterium | reverse complement strand
ACGCCGCCTCGGCCGGCCCGACGGGACGTGCGCTCAATGCCCGCCTGACCAATGCTGGCGCGACCGGTGCCGCGGTCTATGCGCAAGTCAACGCAGCCGGTGCGCGGGCGGTCCAGGGTGTCAATCTGGCCGGCGGTCTGGCCGGCGATTTCAGCGGCAACGTCGCCGTCAGCGGCACCCTGAGCAAGGGCGGCGGCAGCTTCAAGATCGACCATCCGCTCGATCCGGCGAACAGGTACCTGCTGCACAGCTTCGTCGAATCGCCCGACATGATGAACATCTACAACGGCAACGTGGTCACGGATGGGCAAGGCTACGCACGGATCGAACTGCCCGACTGGTTCGAGGTGCTGAATCGCGACTTCCGCTACCAGCTCACCGTCATCGGCAGCTTCGCCCGTGCGATGGTGGCCGAGGAAGTCGACCAGAACCACTTCGCGATCCGCACCGACGAGCCCAACATCCGGGTCAGTTGGCAGGTGACCGGTATCCGCCAGGATGCCTGGGCCGAGCACAACCGCATCCCGGTCGAACTGGACAAGGCACCCGAGGAACGCGGCAAGTTCCTTCACCCCGAGGCGCTCGGCCAGCCGGCCGCCAAGCGCATCGACAATGGCCGCACCGACAAGGAGTGATGGGATGACGCGCGCAACGCCATTGCTTGCGCTGGCGCTGCTCATTTCCCCGCTGGCAGCTGCCAGCGGGGAAGCAGCAGCCGAGGCCAAGCCCACCGCGGTCGCCAAGTCCGCTCAGGGCAGCATCGAACTGAGCCGCTGGACGCTCGACGCTGGCGGTACCACCAGCGCCAGCGCCGGCAGCCTCCGCCTGGCCGCCAGCGTCGGTCAGCCCGATGCCGCATTCATCAGCGGTGGTCCGTTCCGACTCCATGCCGGCTTCTGGGTACCGGAGCCCAGCGGCGACGAACTGTTTGCCGACGGTTTCGAATAAGCCGCCGCGATGCGCTCAGGCCGGCTCCACGGCGAGCGCCGCTCCGATCCATTCGCGGGCGCTCTCCAGACCCTGCTTGTGCAGCGCGGAGAACAACTGCACGGTGATCTCGGTGCCGAACCCGGTCGCCAGTTCGTGCCGGATCTTCTGCAGCTGACTGGCGGCCGGTCCACGCTTGAGCTTGTCGGCCTTGGTCAGCAGCAGCAGGCACGGCAGCTGGCGGCTGTCGCACCAGGCCAGCATCTGGCGGTCAAAGTCGGTCAGCGCCTGGCGCACATCGGACAGCAGCACCAATCCGGTCAGACATTGCCGCTCGCGCAGGAAGCCATCGACCAGATCGCGCCATTCCGAGCGCATCGCCGCCGGCACCTTGGCATAGCCATAACCGGGCAGGTCGATGAGCCGGTGATCCTCGTCAAGGTCAAACACCACCAGTTGCTGGGTCCGGCCCGGGGTCTTGCTGGTCCGGGCCAGACCGTTCTGGTCACACAGCACATTGATCGCGGTCGATTTGCCGGCGTTGGAGCGGCCGGCGAAAGCGACCTCAAAGCCGACATCCTCCGGCAGCTGGCTGCGCCGGCCGGCGGCCAGCCGAAAACTGGCACGGCGAAAGAATTTGGTCAGTTCCTGCATGATCGCGAGCGCGAAGTGCTGAAGAGCTGATTTGACCACAAAGGACACAAAGAACACGAAGGAGAGCTGAAGAAAGGGTCCGACTGATGTTTCGGAGGAGCTAGTGGTTTTAGGGCCCAGGGCTCAGGGCCCAGCAAGGTCAAGAGCCGACTTGAGGCGTGTCAAAACGATATGGCTGCGCGACAGGCTCCACGCGCCTCAAGTTGGCTCTGGACTGGGCCCTGGGCCCTGGGCCCTCGGGCCTTTGCAGGTTTCCCAAAACATCAGTTTGACTCGCACACCAGAAGAAACTCGTCCCGGAGTGGCCCTAAGCCATGCGGCGATCAGTACTTGATACTGCACCCGTACGGCTGCGAGACGGTCGTCGTCACGGCTTCGCCAGCGGCCAGCTGGGTCAGCGCGACGTCGACGTACTGGGTCGCCTTGGGCAGGTCTGCGATGTCGGCACTCGGGATCGAGTCGATCGCACCGTTGTAGCGCAGCACGCCGTCACCGTCGATCACGTACATGTGCGGCGTGACCTTGGCGGCATAGGCGCGGCCAACCTCACCCGCGGCATCGAGCAGATAGGCGGTCTGCTGACCGTTCTTGTCGGTCATGATCGCATTGGCCTTGGCCCCATCGACATGACCCTGCTTGCCGGCTGCCGAGGAGTTGATGGTCAACCAGACCACATCCTCACCGGCCCACTTGCCCTGCTGCGCCTGCATGTTCTTGCCGTCGTAGTGCTTGACCACGAACGGGCACTCGGCGTTGGTCCATTCCAGCACCACGGTCTTGCCGGCGAAATCCTTCAGGTCGTGGCTGACCCC
>DAIMJK010000386.1:0-2467 GCA_036722245.1 Lysobacterales bacterium | reverse complement strand
TGATGAAATCCGGCCCCAGCCTGGCCCGCATCCGGCGCACGATCTCGAGCGGGAAACGCTGCCGGTTCTCGACGCTGCCGCCCCATTGGTCAGTGCGCCGGTTGGTCCGCTCGACCAGAAACTGATTGATCAGATAACCCTCCGAGCCCATCACCTCGACCCCGTCATAGCCCGCGTCACGGGCATAGGAGGCGCAACGGACGAAGTCCGAGATGGTCCGCTCGACCCCGGCAGCGGACAGCTCGGAAGGCTTGAAGGGCGTGATCGGCGACTTGATCGGGGATGGCGCCACGCTCAACGGGTGATAGCCATAGCGGCCGGCGTGCAGGATCTGCATGCAGATATGGCCACCCTCGTCATGCACCGCAGCGGTCACCTTGCGATGCCGCTGAACCTCCCAAGGCCACGACAGCTTGGACGCGAATGGCGCCAGCCAGCCACGCAGGTTTGGCGCGATCCCGCCGGTGACGATCAGGCCCACGCCGCCACGCGCGCGCTCGGCAAAATACGCCGCCAGCTTGTCATAATCCCGCGCCCGGTCCTCCAGCCCGGTATGCATCGACCCCATCAGGACCCGATTGCGGAGCTGCGTCCAGCCCAGATCCAGCGGGGCCAGCAGGTGTGGATAGGCGGCGGTCTCGGTCATGGGCATCGCTCGGCTGGGGATGGGGCAAGCATAACGACCAAACTGCAGCGTATTGATGAGGCGGGCTTCGATGGTTTTCGGCGCAAATGAGAGGCCTGGCTACGCAGCGGGTTTCCAGGGCCCAGGGCTCAGGGCCCAGCAAGACCGGCCGCGAGCCGTTGCTTGGCGCAGACTTCGGTCGGCCACCGGCCACACGCCGCAGCGGAGCTGCTCCTCTGGGCCCTATGCCCTGGGCCCTGGGCCCTGTCTCCGAGGCCTTGAAATTGCCTCGTGCCAACCCATTACCTAGCGCTTGACTACAGGGACGCTTCCATGACGAGCAAACACTGCCGGGTACTGATCCTGGGTTCCGGGCCGGCTGGCTATGCCGCGGCCGTGTACGCGGCGCGGGCCAATCTGAAGCCGGTGTTGATCACCGGGATGGCGGCGGGCGGTCAGCTGATGACCACCACCGAGGTCGAGAACTGGCCGGGGGATGCGCATGACCTGACCGGTCCGGTACTGATGGAGCGGATGCAGCAGCACGCCGAGCGCTTCGAGACCGAAATCATCTTCGACCACATCAACAAGGTCGATCTGTCCGAACGCCCGTTCAAACTCGAAGGCGACAGCGGCCACTACACTGCCGATGCGCTGATCATCGCCACTGGCGCCTCGGCGCGCTATCTGGGCCTGCCCAGCGAGGACGCCTTCAAGGGTCGCGGCGTGTCCGCCTGTGCCACTTGCGACGGATTCTTCTTCCGCGACCAGGAAGTGGCAGTCATCGGCGGCGGCAACACCGCCGTCGAAGAAGCGCTGTACCTGTCCAACATTGCCAAGCGGGTGACGCTGGTCCATCGACGCGACACTCTGCGCTCGGAGAAGATTCTGCAGGACCGACTGATGGCCAAGGCCGAGGCCGGCAAGGTGCGCCTGATCTGGAACCACGTGGTTGAGGAAGTGCTCGGCAACGACGACGGCGTGACCGGCCTGAAGCTGGCCGCAACCGACGATGGCCGCACCCAGGACATCGACGTCGATGGCGTCTTCATTGCGATCGGCCACAACCCGAACACCGAGATCTTTGCCGGCCAACTCGACATGACCGGTGGCTATCTGAACATCCGTGGCGGCAATCGCGGCATGGCCACGATGACCAGCGTCCCCGGCGTCTTCGCCGCCGGCGACGTCGCCGACTCGGTCTATCGCCAGGCCATCACTTCGGCCGGCGCCGGGTGCATGGCCGCGCTGGATGCGGATCGGTATCTTGAAGAACAGGGGTGAGGGCCGAGGGCTGAGGGCTGAGAGGTGAGGGCTGAGGGGCTAGGCGAGCAGGGCGCAGAGCCGGCTCCTGATCAGCGGGTCTCAAAACCGCCCAGAGCTGAGTCCGAGCACCGCAGGATGTCGGTGAGCTCCGCGAGCCGCATCGACGATCGCGCATCAGGGCCACGAAGGAACTGTAGGAGTCCAGTCGCCCCGCACCGGTGCGCTAATTCGCGCATCAAACACCGGCGACCTCGATGTTGCCTGCTTTCCCTGACCCCTCAGCCCTCAGCCCTCAGCCCTGTGTTTGGTGAGAGTCCAGTCGCCCCGGGTCGGTGCGCTTATTCGCGTAACAAACGCCGGCGACCTCGATCTAGCCTGCTCTTCCTGACGCAGCCCTCATCCCTCAGCCCTCAAGGACACAGGCACCCGCCCTTCAATCACTCCTGGCGGCCGCGCCTGCGGTCTTTGTTCTCTTCTTCGTCCTCATCCGTTTCCGGGTATCACCCACGCACACTGCCGAACCGCGCCCATGGGGACATGGGCGGCTACATCGAAGCAATCGCCCGGTCCCCGGGC
>DAIMJK010000385.1:0-2486 GCA_036722245.1 Lysobacterales bacterium | reverse complement strand
GATCGGCGCTCAGCTTGGCGAGGCCGCGGCGCAGGCTGTGCATGCCCAGCAGCGCATGGCCGAAGGCCACGCCGAGGTTGCGCAGCACGGTCGAATCGGTCAGGTCGCGCTGCCAGCGCGAGATCGGCAGCTTGTTCGCAAGATGCCCGAGCAGCGCATCGGCGAGGCCGAAATTGCCTTCGGCGTTCTCGAAATCGATCGGATTGACCTTGTGCGGCATGGTCGAGGAACCGACCTCGCCGGCGACCGTCGCCTGGCGGAAATAGCCGAGCGAGATGTAGCCCCACAGATCGCGGCACAGGTCGATCAGGATCACGTCGATTCTTCGCTGCGCATCGCACAACTCGGCGATCCAGTCGTGCGGCTCGATCTGCGTGGTCCAGGGATTGAAGTTCAGTCCCAGACCCTCGATCACGGTCTGCGCCTGATGCTCCCAGTCGACTTCCGGGGCGGCGATGGTGTGGGCGTTGTAATTGCCGACCGCGCCGTTGAGCTTGCCCTCGATCCTGACCTGCGCCAGGCCGGCGCGGGCCTTGCGCAACCGCGCCACGACATTGGCCAGTTCCTTGCCCAGCGTGGTCGGTGAGGCGGCCTGGCCGTGGGTGCGCGAGAGCATGGGCTGGTCAGCCAGTGTGTGCGCCCGACCCCGTAGTTCCTCGATCAGCGCGTCCAGTGCCGGCAGCAGCACCTGCTCGCGCGTTTGCAGCAGCATCAGGGCGTAGGCGAGGTTGTTGATGTCCTCGCTGGTGCAGGCGAAATGGACGAACTCGCTCTGCGCCGCCCAGTAGGGGTGATCGGCCAGTCGCTGCTTGAGCCAGTACTCAACCGCCTTCACATCGTGCCGGGTCTGCGCCTCGATGGTCTTGACCTGATCGGCGGCGGCAAGGTCGAAACGGTGCAGGCACTGGTCCAGCCAGGCCAGCGCCGGGGCATCGGCACTCGGTAGCTCAGGCAACTCCGGACAGGCCGCCAGCGTCTTCAACCAGGCGATCTCGACCCGGATCCGGTTGTGGATCAGGCCGTACTCGCTCAGGAAAGGCCGCAGCGCGGTGACACTTTCGGCGTAGCGACCATCGAGGGGGGACAGGGCAAGCAGGGCAGACATGATCGAGCCGGCGGCAGCGGGTGACGGCTGCGGATGGTAACCGCTGCGCCGGCCTTGTGCCGACGCGTGTGATGCAAGCTGATGCACGGCCGCGTCCGGCGCTTATCCGCGACGGCGAGCGCTTGGCAGCCATGTTGGAAGGGCAGGGCTGAAAAGCGAAAGAGCTGATTGACCACAAAGGACATACGAAGGACACGAAGGAGAGCAGAGCAGTGCAGAAGAAGTGCATCCTTGACTGGCGCAACTCGCCCAAAAACCTCAGTTGTGGAGTTGCGACCACGGAGGCGTCCATGCCCAAAGCTCTTCCTTTGTGTCCTTCGTGTCCTTTGTGGTTATCTGCTCTTTCCGCTCTTTCCGCCCTGTGGTCACGCAATTCATCCCGCGAACCGGCCGCTTCCTGAAGCCTGATGCTGCATCAGCTCGAACCGCGCCCCCGGCCGACCGCGAGCTGGTCTCCGGAACATGCGCGTTCTACTGTAGAGCCCCACCCGCCACGGAGTCGCACGCATGTCCGAGGAAGCTACCGCCTTGTGGGGCGAGCAGACACGAAAGGCGATCGACAACTTCCCGCTGTCCGGTCGACCCTGGCGGGCGGCGCTGATTCGTGCGCTGGGACTGATCAAGGCGGCGGCGGCCCCGACCAACGGCAGCCTCGGCCTGATTGACCCGGACCTGGCCGTGGCCATCGAGAGCGCTGCGTTGGAAGTGGCTGAAAATCAGCACGACGCGCAGTTTCCGCTCGACGTCTACCAGACCGGCTCGGGCACCTCGACCAACATGAACGCCAACGAGGTGATCAGTGCCTTGGTGGCGAGATCGGGCCTGACGGCGCATCCGAATGATCACGTCAACTATGGTCAGTCCAGCAACGACGTCATTCCCAGCGCGATCCAGGTCGCAGCCTGCCTTGGCTGCGGGCCGCTGATCCTGGCGCTGCAGCACCTCGCGGGCGCCATCGGGACGACGGCGGCCGCGCATGCCGACGTGGTCAAGACCGGCCGCACTCATCTGATGGACGCCCTGCCGATCACGATCGGGCAGGAACTGGGGGCCTGGGTAGCGCAACTGGACGCCAACCGCGCCCGGCTGGAAGACAGTCTCAAGCGGGTCGCCACCCTTCCTCTGGGTGGGACCGCGATCGGTACTGGCCTGAACTGTGATCCCCGCTTTGCCGTGGCGGCCTGCAGCGCGTTGACCGATCTCAGTGGCCATCCCTTCGTGCCTGCCCACAACGCCTTTGCGGCGATTGCGGCCAAGGACGAATGCGTCGAACTGTCTGGCCAGCTGAAGACGCTGGCGGTGAGCCTGATGAAGATCTGCAACGATCTGCGCTGGATGAACTCCGGCCCGCTGGCGGGGCTGGGCGAGATCGAGCTGCCGA
>DAIMJK010000384.1:0-2630 GCA_036722245.1 Lysobacterales bacterium | reverse complement strand
TGCCGATGTTGGCGTTGATCTTCACCAGGAAGTTGCGGCCGATGATCATCGGCTCAAGTTCTGGGTGGTTGATGTTGCAGGGGATGATGGCGCGACCGCGGGCGACTTCGTCACGGACAAACTCGGCCGTGATCCGTCGCGGCAGCGGGGCGCCGAAGTTTTCCCCGGGGTGCTGCCTGAGCAGCGCGGCATCGCGGACTTCATCCAGCCGCTGGTTTTCGCGGATCGCGATGTACTCCATCTCAGGCGTGATGATGCCGCGGCGGGCGTAATGCATCTGACTGACGTTCATGCCGCTGCGGGCGCGTTGCGGCGGTGGCGGATTCGGGAAGCGCAGATGGCTGGTGCGGGCATCGTGCAGCCGCGCCACGCCGTAATCGGAAGTCGGGCCGCTGAGCGCCTCGACATCGCCACGTTCGGCGACCCAGCCGGCGCGCAGTTTGGGCAGACCCTCGGACAGGTCAATCGCCACATTCGGGTCGGTGTACGGACCTGAAGTGTCATACAGATGCAGCGGCGGGTTGATCTCGGCGCCGAAGCTTTTGGCCGTGCGGGCCTGGCTGACCTCGCGCATCGGCACCCGCAGGTCTGCTCTGGAACCCTGCAGATAGACCTTGCGCGAACTGCCGAATGGGGTGCGGCATTCCTGCAGCAGCGCCTGCACCAGGCTGGGGTCGAGTTCGGGGCGGGCGCTCATGGGCATTTTCCTTGGCTGGAGGACGGGTAGCCCTCGATTATAGGCAGCATACGGGGTTTCAAGTCGGGAGTTGGGAGTCGGGAGTTGGGAGTATGAGCAAGGACAAAGGCCAGGGCTAAGCTCTCGCGGATACGCACTCTCGACGCGACCTGCCGTTCGGCCTGACTGATCGGGATCGGGGTCGGAATCGGCATCGGAATCGAAAGCTACGCCGGGCGAAGGATCGATTCCGATACCGATTCCGACCCCGAGGGCAACTCGCTCCGACCCTGGGTCCTTGCCCCCGGCCCTGGCTCCTGGCCTGCGATTTGCGCCAACCTGCGGCATACTCCGACCTGTGGGTTGACCGGGGGGCAGGCCACGCTGCGGAACGCGAAGCAATCATGGGGTAGTCTGGTCG
Organism: Lysobacterales bacterium; assembly: GCA_036722245.1. Lineage (GTDB taxonomy): Bacteria > Pseudomonadota > Gammaproteobacteria > Xanthomonadales > SZUA-5 > JAWLAT01. Next base: position 1,533 of record DAIMJK010000384.1, on the reverse strand, counting down.
GATGCAGGCCAATCATGCCGCGAGCCTGAATGTCGTCACCCGAGCCCTGCTCATTTTCGTGCCGCATGTGCTCGGTTGGCTGTACGTCGCCAACCTGATCTGGCCTGGCGGTGGACCGACCCTGATCTGGCCACCCGCCGGTGTTGCCTTCGCCGGACTGCTGTTGTTCGGTGTGCGCTACTGGCCGGTGGTCGCGATTGCCTGCGCCACCGTCGAGTTGGTGTTGAGCGGTCAGCCGCTAGTGGGCGCACCTTTTGCGGTGGCCGGGCCTACCTTGGGGGCGGTACTGGGCGTGCTGACGGCGCGAAGGCTCGCCGGAGCGGAAATTCTCGGCTTGAGTGTGCGCGAGCTCGGCGCGTTGCTGGTGGGTGCACTGGTGCTGGGCGCGGTCAGCGGCTCCATCGGTACCTTGGGAGCCTGGCTGGTCGAGAGCAACACCCAACCATTGGGCTACTTTTCGTCCTGGCTGATCGGCGACCTGTTCGGCATCGTGGTCTGCACGCCCGTCATGTTGCGTGCCTATCATTTGTTTACCAGCGGACGGCTGTCTCCGATCGAGGCTCCCTATGGTGGACTGGCCGAGCGCCTCCTGTGGGTGCTGGGGATGGCGACCGCGATGTGGTTGATCGTCGCCTACGGGGTACGCGCCGCCGCGCCGGTTCAGGGTCTGGCATTTCTGCCGGTCGCCCTGCTGGCCTGGTCGGCGTTGCGACTGGAGCCTATCTTTACCGCGGTCGCGGTTGCCTTGCTCGGTCTTTCAGTGGCGGCGATGTCCGGACTGGGTATCGGCGGCTTCGAGACGCCGCAAGGTCTGTCCGACAGTGCCGTGGTGGCCTTGTTCGTGGCGGTGCTGGCGGCTTTGCCGCATTTGTTGTGCGCCGCCGAATACGAGCGGCGGCAACTGCTGGGGCGGTTGGCCGAAGCAGCCCACCGTGACGACCTGACCGGCCTGTACAACCGCCATGGCTTCGATCATCACTTCGAGCGGATCATCAAGAGCCCGACCGTGCGCGGCGAGGAAGTGGCGCTGGTCCATCTGGACCTGGACCAGTTCAAGCTGGTCAACGATGCCTGTGGCGCGACCGAGGGCGACGCCTTTCTGGCCCAGCTTGGCAGTGTTCTGGAAGCGCATCTGCGACCGGGCGATCTGCTGGCACGCATCGGCGGAGATGAATTCGTGCAGCTCTGGCGCCATACCAGTCGGGCCGATGCCGACCGGCGCTGCGATGAACTGCTGCAATTGGTCGAGGCTTTCCGCTTCCCGAGCGGCGAGCGGGTGCTGTCGCTGACGGCCAGCATCGGACTGGTTTGTGTTTCCTTGCAGGATCAGACCGTGGCGCAGTTGCAGCGCGAGGCGACTACCGCGGCACAGACGGCGAAAGAGCAGGGTGGTCACCGAATCAAGCGGGTGGTCGGAGTGGACCTGGAGGTCAGGCAGCGGCAGGCCGCGATGCAGTGGGCGGTGAAGCTGACCGAAGCCGAGTTGTACTCGGGAACGGATCCGGAGGAGCACTGCTTGGGTCGGTATCGGAA
>DAIMJK010000383.1:0-2688 GCA_036722245.1 Lysobacterales bacterium | reverse complement strand
CGAAAAAGGACCACTTCAATGAGTTTGCGCAATCCGACGATGCCGGCCACCCAGTCCAATCAATGGCAGCCACCTAATCCAATCGATGCCGGCCGCCCCCGGGAGGGTGACGCGGGTTCGTGGGATTATGCGTGGACGGCACCGGGCTCGGTCAAGGGGGGAGCCTGAAGCTTGCGCACGGAGTCACCCTTCAGAGCTAGGCGGTAAGCGTTGTGGATCAGGCGATCAAGGATGGCGTCGGCCAGGGTCGGATCGCCGAGGTAGTGATGCCAATGCTCGATGCCCAGTTGGCTGGTGATCAGCGTGGAGCGCAACTGATAGCGGTCGTCCAGCACCTCCAGAAGGTCACGGCGGTGCTCGGCGGACAACGGCGTGAGCGCCCAGTCGTCGATGACCAGGACGTCGACCTTGGCCAGGTTGGCCAAGCGCTTGCTGTAACTGCCGTCAGCTCGAGCAACCGCAAGTTCCTCAAGAAGTCGAACCAAACGCAGGTAGCGCGCCGAGAAGCCAAGGCGGCAAGCCTGCTGCGCCAGTGCACAGGCGAGGTAGGACTTGCCGACGCCAGCCGGACCGGTGATCAGTACATTGTGGTGCTCGCGCAGCCACTGGCCGGTGCCGAGCCTGGCCATGACGCCGCGGTCGAGGCCGCGGGGTTGGGTGTAGTCGATGTCTTCAAGACAGGCGCTCTGACGCAGTTTGGCGCGGCCCAGTCGGCTCTGCAGCAGGCGGTTTTCGCGGTGAGTGAGCTCGCGGTCGACCAGCAGCCCGAGCCGTTCTTCGAAATCCAGCAGGCCGATGTCGGTTTGGCTCTGCTGCTCTTCGAGCGCTTGGGCCATGCCGGCCAGGCGCAGGGTGTGAAGTTTAGACACAGTGGGATGACGCAACATGTTAGCTCCTTGTGGAGGGTGAAACCGGCGCAATGGCCGGGGAGAACAAACTGAAGTACTTAGTTGAAATACTCAGCACCGCGCAGGTTGTCGTGCTGCCCGGGCAGGGTCAGCTCAATCTGCTGGGCTGCGCTGCGGTCGAGGCCGCTCTTGAGGATGGCGGCGATGCTGCGGTAGCTCGTCGCATTCATACGCACGGCGCGTTCGCAGGCGGCCTGCAGTCGTTCGATGCCGTAGCTGTCCTTCAGGCGCAGGATGCCGAGCGCGGCGCGGAAGCCCTGCTCGGGGTGGCGGCGGCTACGCAGGATGGCCTCGATGGCCGCGGCAACGCTGGGGCCTATATCACTGGCCCATCGCGTCAACCGCTCGGGCGTCCACTCCGCGTGGTGCCGGTGATGGGAGGGCATGTGCTCCTTGACCGTGGTGTGGCCATAGGCGATCGCCGCACGCCGGTGACTGGCGACCCGCTGTCCGCGATGCAGGCACTCCACCGTGGTGCTGGTCACGCGTAGCTCGATCGACTGTCCGGCCAGCGCGTAGGGCACCGAGTAGTGATGGCCACCGAAGGCGATGTGGTAGTCGACGCCGACCTTGGCCTTGGCCCACTCGGCGTACTCGTAGGGCTGGCCGGGCAAAGGTCGCAGAGCCGGTCGATCGATCTCGGCGAACTGGCTGGCGCGAGAACCCGGCAGCTTGCGGAACGGCCGTGCATTGAGCGCGGTGAGCAGGCGGGCGATGTCACTGTTGACCTGATCAAGGCAGAAGTAGGTCTGGTGGCGCAAGCGCGCCAGGATCCAGCGCTCAACCACCAGCACGCCGTTCTCGACCTTGCTCTTGTCCCGGGGCTTGCGGACCCGCGCCGGGATCACCGCCACCCCGTAGTGGTCTGCCCATTGCTGATAGGACGGATTCAGGTCGGGCTCGTAACGGCAGGCGCGACTGACACCGCTGCGCAGGTTGTCCGGGACCACGATCGCCGGGCAGCCACCAATAAATTGCAGTGTGCGCACATGGGAGCCGATCCAATCCGCCAGTGACTGCGACCAGGTCGCCTCGGCGTAGCAGTAGCTGGAGGCACCCATCACCGCCACGAAGACCTGAGCCTGGCGGATCTCGCCGGTCAGGCGATCGACTATCGGCACGGTCTGTCCGGCATAGTCGACGAATAACTTCTCGCCGGCGCGGTGCTCCTGGCGCATGACCACATCGACCTTGCCCAACCAGGCGCGGTACAGGTCACAGTAGCGACTGTACTGGTAGCCCTCGGGGTGGCGATCCTTGTACTCCTGCCAGAGCAGGAACAGGGTCATGTCCCGGCGCCGCATCTCGCGTTGCACGGCCACGAAATCGATGGGCGGTCGACTTACCGAGCCTGGCGAGCTGCTCGGCGGATACAGGCGCCGCTCCAGTGCGCCATCGTCGAGCTCATCGGGTAACGGCCAGGCGAGCCCGGCGTCTCTGGCACGCCGCTGGCAATCGGCCACCGTGGCACGGGCAGCACCGACACTGCTGGCGATCTGACGGGCCGACAGGCCCAGCGCTGCGAACCGCAGGATTTCTCTGATCTTGCGCATGGACAACCTCGCTTGTGGCATCGCTCCCTCGCTTCAAAAAAGCGATGAAGGTGCCAGTAGGGTTATCCCGCGTCACGCCCTCCGGCGAGGGGTGGCCGGCATCCATCGGAATGGTGGCCGGCATGGCTCGGAACGGTGGCCGGCATCCGTCGGAATGGTGGCCGGCTTACGTTGGATTCAGTGGCCGGCATGGCTCGGAATACGCAAGCGTGCGCAGTTCTGGCAGC
>DAIMJK010000382.1:0-2699 GCA_036722245.1 Lysobacterales bacterium | reverse complement strand
CGGCCCGGTAGACCGCGACAACGCGCTGAGCCACGTGCTTGCTCTCGGTCGCCGCCTGCACGGCGGTCTGCACGTCGACTTCCGCGAGGTTGAGCGCGTCGACTGCGGCGCGTAGCTTCTCCTCCGCGCTGCGCAACCGCTGATCGATCACAGCAGCCTGTGCTTCGGCGATGCCTGCAGCGCGCGCAAGGCGAGCATGAGCCGAAACCGGCCCGGAGCTTGAGATGGCGAAGAAACGCGGCAAGGCTGTTGCAGAGGAATCGGGTCAGAACCTGATCAAGCAGTGGTTGAAGGAGCGCCAGATCACCGAGGTCGAGTGTCTGGTACCGGACCTGACCGGCAACGCGCGCGGCAAGATCATTCCGGCCTCGAAGTTCTCCCATGAGCTGGGCCTGCGGCTGCCCGAAGGGATCTTTGCCACCACTGTCACCGGCGACTATCCGGACGACTACGACGAGATTACCTCGCCGTCGGATTCAGACATGATCCTGCGACCAGACGCCGACACGATCCGGGTGGTGCCGTGGGCGAAGGACCCGACTGCGCAGATCATCCACGACTGTTATGCCAAGGATGGCCGGCCGCACGAACTGGCGCCGCGCAGCGTACTCAAGCGCGTGTTGGCGGGCTTCGACGCCATGGGCCTGAAGCCGACTGTGGCGCCGGAAGTCGAGTTCTTCCTGGTCCAGCGCAATACCGATCCCGATCTGCCGCTGTTGCCGCCAGCCGGTCGCTCCGGACGACCGGAAACCGCGCGCCAGTCGTACTCCATCGATGCGGTCAACGAGTTCGATCCGATTCTGGACGACATGTATGACTACGCCGAGGCGATGGAGCTGGATGTGGACACCCTCATCCACGAGTCCGGCGCGGCCCAGCTGGAAGTCAATTTCCAGCACGCCGATGCGCTCTCGCGCGCCGATCAGGTATTCCTGTTCAAGCGCACGATGCGCGAGGCGGCCCTGCGTCACGGCATCTACGCGACTTTCCTGGCCAAGCCGATGGAGAACGAGCCGGGCAGTGCGATGCACATCCACCAGAGCCTGATCGACCTGGACAGCGGCGACAACGTCTTTGCCGGCGGGCGTCAGGGCGAGCACAGCGAGATCTTCCTGCATTACCTTGGCGGCTTGCAGAAATATGCGCCGCTGGCGATGGCCTTCTTCGCCCCGAACGTGAACTCCTACCGCCGCCTGAGCAGGGAAGGGGTCGCGCCGATCAACGTCCAGTGGGGCTACGACAACCGCACCTGCGGCCTGCGCGTGCCGATCGACAGCGTCCAGAACACCCGGGTCGAGAGCCGCTTCGCCGGCTCCGATGCCAACCCCTATCTGGCCATGGCGGCGACCCTGGCCTGCGGCTATCTGGGCATCAAGGAACGCCTGCTGCCGACCGAGCCCCGCAGCAACGACGCCCAGGCGCTGGGTTTCGAACTGCCGCGCTCGCTGGAAGAAGCATTGGGCTTGCTGGGTGAGTGCGAGGAACTGCAGAACCTGCTCGGCCGCCGCTTCGTCCGTGCCTACCGATCGGTCAAGCAGAAGGAATACGAGACTTTTTTCAGGGTGATCAGTTCGTGGGAGCGCGAGTTTCTGCTGCTTAACGTCTAGGCTGAGAATGGAGAATAGGGCCCAGGGCTCAGGGCCCAGGGCCCAGAAGGAGCGGCGGCAGCTGGGGCCCTGAGCCCCAAAAGTGCGGCCTTGCTGGGCCCTGGGCCTCGAAGGTCCGGCCTTGACTGGGCCCTGGGCCCCGAGGCTCCGGCCTTAACTGGGCCCTGAGCCCTGGGCCCTGGGCCCTCAGCGGTAAGTTTTGATCGGAAGCAAAAATGCTCACCAACGCCTTGCTCCAACTCCAGCGCCTCGACGCCGCCCACCACATCCATCCCTTCAGCGACAACGCAGCGCTCGCGGCGAAGGGGACGCGGGTGCTGACTCGCGGGGAGGGGGTGTATGTCTGGGATGCGCAAGGAAACAAGCTGCTGGATGCCTTTGCCGGGCTGTGGTGCGTCAATCTGGGTTACGGTCGGCGTGAGCTGGCCGAGGTTGCGGCGCGGCAGATGGTTGATCTGGCCTACTACAACAGCTTCTTCGGCTGCACTACCGAACCTGCGATCCGGCTCGCCGCCAAACTGGCGGAACTGGCACCCGGGGACCTGAATCATGTCTTCTTCGCCAATTCCGGTTCGGAGGCGAACGATACGATCCTGCGCATGGTGCGCCATTACTGGGCGGTGCAGGGGCGGCCCGAGAAATTCATCGTGATAGGCCGCCACAACGGCTACCACGGCTCGACCATGGCAGGTGCCAGCCTGGGCGGCATGAAGGGGATGCATGCGCAGGGTGGTTTGCCCATTCCCGGGATCACCCATATCGATCAGCCCTACTGGTTTGGCGAAGGGGGAGATCTGACGCCGGAGGAATTCGGGCTGGAACGGGCCCGCCAACTGGAACAGAAGATTCTCGAGCTCGGCGCGGACCAGATCGCTGCCTTCATCGGGGAACCACTGCAAGGCGCCGCCGGCGTATTCATTCCACCAGCAAACTACTGGCCCGAGATCGAGCGGATCTGTCGCAAGTACGACGTGTTGCTGATTGCCGACGAGGTGATATGTGGATTTGGCCGCACCGGTCACTGGTTCGGCTGCCAGCACTTCGGCTTTCAGCCCGACATCATCACCATCGCCAAGGGCCTGACTTCCGGTT
>DAIMJK010000381.1:0-2718 GCA_036722245.1 Lysobacterales bacterium | reverse complement strand
CAGAACTGGCGGGAGGGCGACCGGGTCTAACTGTTCGGCTTCAGCCGCGGCACCTGGACCGTCCGCGTGCTGGCCCACCGAACGCAGTAGCGCGGTTCCGGCGCGCACCTTTCGGCCGGCTTTTGAACGACACTCATATCGCGCCAGCGATGCAGCGGGTGGGCCGATGGCGAGGCGGACGGCGGATCACAACCGCCGATCTGCTCCGCCGCGACTCTCAGTGACCTGAACAGACTGCGACGGCGCGCTCTTCGTTGTCAGGTCCCATAACTGCAATACCAGCATGTTCCGATTGTCGTGCCAATCCCGACGAATCGCCGGGCCCGCGAAGTCCGCAAGGCCGCACGACTGGCCAGCCTACGTTACGTCGGTCCCGGCGCGCTTGGTGCCGCAGTCTACGCCCAAGTCGGGTGCGCGCCGGTGGCCGCTAGCGGTCGCAAGAGTTCGTCTGTCCCCGGCGCGCGCTTGATCGTCCGTCAACGTCAATTGCGATCCACGCGGCATTGGAAGCAGTTGTACTTTGAACGAATATGGACATACGAAACATCCGGTTCGCTCAGGATTATTTCGCTTGCTTGCGCAAGTTCGTGTCCGGGTATCACTCTTGCGGTCTCGTAGCGAATCCAGTCGTTGTGCCCGTAGCCACGGATAAGTGCCGGCTGCAGGTATGAGAACCATGCCGGCATTTGATCACTTTCGTATCTGGGACAGTCCCGAGCATGGAGAAAAATTGGCCCCAATTCTGCATATGGCTGAAGTCGGGTGAAGGGTCGGTAGGCCAGGACCAGCATCTCTTCACCTTCTGCAATCAGCCCCAGACAGTGTCGACACGGGTTGGCTATCCCCTCTGCGGTACACCTCACAGCGGACTGACCGTTCGCATCCGGTCCGCCGGCGCGAATCTCATTGACGTAGTGTGTTTCTATGCCATGAACCATAGGCTTCATCGTGGTCTGCTCCAGCATGCCGACATTGCGGTGTGGGGGCAATTTCATCATGTCCAGCAATTCAACGCTGGCCATTTTCGGACATGCAATTCGGGTGTCAGCGGCACCCAATGAGCAAGGTCAGATCGCGTGCAGTTTGCGATCGAGCGCGACCCAGCGCGCAGATCAAGAGCGAGCAATGCGTGAGCTCTACAGCCTGGTCACAACAACACGGGTAGCCCACGCGCCTGGCAATGCCGCTCGTAGTCCGCGCGCTGCGTGAGTGCGTCGACCGTGTGACGGACGCGACCGTCGCCGTGGAGGAACTCGACCCGGCCGTAGACCACCACCAGCGCCAGCATCGGTTCGTCGCCGACGATCTTCCACCAGTCGGTATTGCCGGCCGGCTCGTGGACGTAGTCGCCGGGACCGATCAGTTCACCGGTGCAGAGCTTGCGCTGGCCGCTGAGGTTGTACGCGTGCACCTCACCGCTGTGGCGATGCAGCGGCATCACGCAGCCGGGCTGCATCAGCAGCAGCTCGACGAAGCCGCGGTTGTCGTCGAGGAACCGCAGCGGACGCGCCGATTTGCCCGCCGTATCGGACGGAATCCAGGGCAGCTCGGCGCTGGCAACGGCAGCGGCAGGCAGAAAGTCTTGCAGCATCGGCGGCATGGTGGTCATCGGCTTCACTCCGGTGGGTTGATGGCGCGCGCAGCCAGGCGCGCGAAGGAACGGTCGACTGCGGCACGGCCTTCGCCGAGGATGTTGCGCCCCCGGCTGTAGCCGTAGACGTCGGCAAAGTCACGCCCGGCCAGGCGTGCGCGAATCGCGGCTATGTCGGTTTCGCGCATCGGAATGTGGTTCGGATAGCTGTACATGAAGGCGACGTGGCGGCGGTCCATCGCCACCTGCAGGGCGTCGCCCGGAAACAGCGCACCGCCTGCGCGCGGGCCATCGCGCCAGTGCAGCGCGGTGCTGCCGTCGAAGTGGCCGCCGCACCGGATCAGGTCGACGCCCGGGCCAAGTTCGAGCAGATCGCCGTCCCACCACTGGATCGCCGGCGAATCCCGCTGCACCCAGCTGCAATCGGCGGCGTGGAGCAGGATCGGGACCTGGCCGAGCGCGTCGCTCCATTCCACCATCGAGGCATAGAAGTGCGGGTGGGAGATCACGATTCGATCAACGCCGCCATGCGCACGCAGTGCTTCGATCGCCGCCGGCGTGACCAGGCTGAGGCACTCCCACAGCAGATTGCCGGCGCCGGTAGGCAGCAGCAGAGCGCGCTGCGGAATCGCAAAGCCAGGCAGGTCGAGGCCAAGCAGGCCGTCGTCGTCACCGATCCGCAGATCGTACTGTCGCGCCAGTTGAACCAGGCTGGTCCATTGCTGACCGCTCCAGCCCACGTACTGGCGCTCATCCAGACAGATCGCGCAGTGCGTCGGCGGGCGCTCGCAGGCAGCGTACTGGGTACCGCAAGTTGTACAGATCGGGCAATGCATCTGGCTTTCTCGGCCGGTGCGGGGCGGGCTCGGAGCTGATCATGCCGCTATACTGGTCCCATCTTGGGACCATTTTCAGCATTAGTGATAGAACCAGTATTCCCCTTCGGCATCGACCTCTCGGCCGGCCCGCGGCTGCAGACCTTGCATCGTCAACTGCGCACTGCGCTGCGCGAGGGCCGGCTCGCCAGTGGTGCCAGGCTGCCGTCCACGCGGGTCGTCGCCAGCCGGCTCGGGGTGGCGCGCAATACCGTCATCGCCGCCTACGACCGACTGGCGGCCGAGGGCTAC
>DAIMJK010000380.1:0-2734 GCA_036722245.1 Lysobacterales bacterium | reverse complement strand
CGCCCTTGTACGGGCCGATCGCGTTGTTGTTCTGGATCCGGTAGCCGCGGTTGACCCGGACCTGACCCTGATCATCCTGCCAGCAGACGCGGAAGGAGACGACCCGGTCCGGCTCGGCCATGCGCTCGAGGATCTGGTGCTCGTGGTACCTGGGGTGATCCTTGATGTAATCGAGGACGCTGGCCGCGACCTCCTTGACCGCCTGGATGAACTCTGGCTGGCCTGGATTGCGTTTTTCTACCCCGTCTACAAATTCGTCCAGTGTTGGAACTGTGTCACGACTCATGGTCTCGCTCCCCCGCGATGGTGGTTTAACCCGAATGTCTGGGCGCCGAAGCACGGCCCGCCGATCATACGCTTATCCGATGGCCGCCGACTCAGCGGATTGGCTCGTGACCGCGACTGATTGACCACGTCACCTGCGGCGAAGCGGACGCGGCAAGCGCCCAGTCGAGGCAAAAAGTGAGCGCCGATTGGCTAAGCTTGCAGAAATGCACGACGACGCAATTGCCCACCCGCCACTGGACTCCGCGCCACAGCGTGCGTCCGCCCGACTGCGCTTCTGGCTGCTCCATCTGGGCGGCTGGTGTGGCTATGGCGTGCTCAGCTATCTGACCGCGCTGGCGCACGGTAAGCCTACCTACTACATCAAGGTTACGATTCCGCTGGTGCTCGCAGGAATCATTCTGACCTGGGCCCTTCGACACGTCATGCGCGCTGCCTGGCGGCTGCCGCCACCGGCCTTCGTGATGATCACCGTGTGGCCGGTACTGGTGATCGCCGCGCTGATGGGTGTGGTGTACGTGTCCGCATTGAGCTGGGGTTATTGTGTCGATTGCCGACCGGCCAGCGTGCTCGGCTATTTCGCCTACATGGGCAGCTTCGTCTGGATCATCCTGACCTGGGCGGCGCTGTACTTCGGCATCAAGAAGCACGAGCAGAGCAAGGTCGACGCCGAACGCGCTTTGCGCGCCACCGCGATCGCCCACGAATCGCAGCTGAAGATGCTGCGCTATCAGCTCAATCCACACTTCCTGTTCAACACTCTCAACGCGATCAGCACCCTGATCCTCGACCAGCAGGGCGATACTGCCAATCGCATGGTGACCCGGCTCAGTGCTTTCCTGCGCCATTCCCTCGACAGCGACCCCATGCACCAGGCCACCCTGGTGCAGGAGCTGGAGGCGATCCGGCTTTATCTGGAAATCGAGCAACTGCGCTTCGAGGACCGCTTGAGCGTGGTCGAGCGGGTCGATCCGGCCACACTTGGCGCACTGCTGCCCAGCCTGCTGCTGCAACCGCTGATCGAAAACGCGATCAAGTACGCGGTGGCGCCGCGAGTGGAGGGAGGCCGAATAGAGATCGAGGCGCGGTTGGAAGGGCGCACCCTGGTGCTGCAGCTGCGCGATGACGGACCGGGTTGCAAGGCGCTGCTGGAGCCGGCCGGACCCGGCCACGGTGTCGGGCTCGTGAACACGCGCGAGCGGCTGCGCGTGCTCTACGGTGATGCGCAATCGGTCCAGATCGACTCACCATCGGAGGGCGGCTGCATCGTCACGCTGCGCCTGCCCTACCGGATCCGGAGCCGGCCATGAGTGCCGCACCGCTGCGCGCGCTGGTCGTTGATGACGAGCCGCTGGCCCGCCGCGGCCTGAAGCTGCGGCTGGAGCGGCGCAACGACGTGGTCGTCGTTGGCGAGGCCGGCGACGGCCAGGCGGCGCTGGATCTGATCGCGATCGAGCAGCCGGACCTGCTGTTCCTGGACGTGCAGATGCCGGGACTGGATGGCTTCCAGACCCTCGCCCACCTGCCCGCCAGCGCGATGCCGATGACGATCTTCGTTACCGCCTATGATCAGTTTGCGGTGCAGGCCTTCGAGGCGCGGGCGATCGACTACCTGCTCAAGCCGGTCGACGAGGATCGCCTGGCCGAAGCCATGGACCGCGTGCTGGCGCAGTTTCGTGGACGGCAGGCCGAATCGCACTGCGAGCGACTGCTGGGCCTGCTGGCGCAATGGAGCGGCAAGCCCGAGCTGACGCTGGCTGCGGCGCTAAGCAGCGACGAGAGCGGAGAGGCCGGGCCGGTCGAGGCAATTCTGAGCTTGAAGGACGGCCATCGGCTATTGCGCGTCCCGCTGAGCGAGATCGGCTGGATCGACGCCGCTGGCGACTATCTGTGCATCCACACCCGCGCCGAAACGCTGGTGGTACGAGGCACGCTCAAGGATATGGAAGAGCGTCTGGATCCGCAGCGCTTCGCGCGCATTCATCGCTCGACCATGGTCGCGGTCGATCGCGTGCGGGAACTGCATCCGCATCTGAATGGCGAGTACTTCCTGCTGCTCGACGGCGGTCACCGCTTGAAGCTGTCGCGCAGCTATCGGGATCGGCTGGCGTTGTTCAGGGCGTGAGGCTGGTGGCGAGTCGCAGTCGGCCGGTCCCTCGCGCCCGCCAAGTCTCGATTTTCGCGCTGAAACAGCCAGCGCGAGGCGGCCGGCACGGTTTGGCCAGCGCCCCAACCCGCGGCCGCCGGCGCGAAATGGATCGGGGCAAAAACCCAGACACCACGCGCGCCGGGACCGCGCTACTTCAACCGCGCCTGGTCCCCACCCAACCCGCACTCGCCTGAAACCCCCCGGGAACGCCCTTGGTCACCACCGCGACCGCGTCATGCGGATGCAGACTTTCCATGTCGATCGCACGGGCCCAGAAATCAGCGATGGCCGGATCGGCGT
>DAIMJK010000379.1:0-2759 GCA_036722245.1 Lysobacterales bacterium | reverse complement strand
CACATCCTGCCGTTACACTCGTATGCTATAGCTTCCGACCGAGCTGTTTCCCAGCGACGGCCTTTCTCTTTCATCAGGACCCGCCGAAATGCGTATCGCCCTGCTGGCGCGAAATGTCAATCTGTACAGCCACATGCGCCTGATCGAGGCAGCCGAGCAGCGTGGGCATGAGATCGAGCACATCAACACGCTCAAGTGCTACATGAACATCACCTCGCACCGGCCGGAGTTGCGCTATCAGGGCCGCAATCTGACCGGCTTCGATGCAGTCATTCCGCGTATCGGTGCATCGATCACCTTCTACGGCCTGGCGGTGTTGCGCCAGTTCGAGATGATGGGCGTCTGGAGCGTCAACGAGTCGGTCGCGATCGGTCGTGCGCGGGACAAGTTGCGCTCGTTGCAGATCCTGTCGCGCGCCGGCATCGGCCTGCCGGTGACAGCCTTTGCCTACGACACCAGTCGCACCGACGAGTTGCTGGAGATGGTTGGCGGCACGCCGGCGATCATCAAGCTGCTGGAAGGCACCCAGGGTATCGGCGTGGTGCTTGGTGAGACGCCCCGCTCGGCCAAGTCGGTGATCGAGGCCTTTCGCGGCGCCAACGTCAATATCCTGGTGCAGGAATTCATCAAGGAGGCTGGTGGCACCGACATCCGCGCGCTGGTCATCGGCGGCAAGATCATCGCGGCGATGCAGCGCCGCGGCGCCGAAGGCGATTTCCGCTCCAATCTGCATCGCGGGGGCAGCGCCAAGTCGATCAAGATCACGCCGGAAGAGCGCAGCGTCGCAATCCGGGCCGCCAAGGCGATGGGCCTGAATGTGGCCGGCGTGGACATGCTGCGCAGCAATCATGGGCCGGTGATCATGGAGGTCAACTCCTCGCCCGGTCTGGAAGGGGTGGAGAAAGCCACCGGCATCGATGTGGCAGGCAAGATCATCGAGTTCATGGAACAGCACCGCAAGCCGGGCAAGACCAGGACCCGTGGGACGGGTTAAGCCTTGCTCCCGACCTGATCCAGTCCTGAATGATGCGGTTCGGTTCTCTCGACCTCGCTTCTGCTTTTTACTGGCTACTGGAACTGGCTACTGGAACTGCTACAAGACTATGCCACCCGACCTCGCGCGCCAGCAGGTTGGATGAAAGACCGGAATGGGGATCGCTTCGATCAACGGTCCGCCGTCGCTCCAGAAGCTCTTGAAGGGACGCTTTTCGCCGGTGCGGTAGTAGTGCGCCAGGTAACCCCAGTCACAATGAAAATAGTCGCTCACCCACTGATCCAGATCAGTCACGCCGGCCTCGTGGAACAGGCTCAGGCTGAGCTGGGCGGCTTCCAGTTCGTACTGGTACAACTCGGCCAGACGCTCCTCCGAAATACCCGGGTCGGGTGCCTGGACGCCGAGGGTGCGGCCGCGTTCGGATAGATTCCATTGCACCGTGTGACCAAACAGGTGGGCGACGATGAACAAGGCGTCCTCGGCGGTGACATCGTGATCCACCTTGATCTCGGCCCCATCCAGATCACCGGTAAAAGGATCGGGGACGTCCGATATGCGGATCGGAATCGCGTAGCGGTCCTCAATCCAGCGTTCGATCCGGTTGAAAGCCTGGCGGAAACGCTCGTCGTTCATAGCTGCACCACCGCCTCGATCTCGACCAGCAACTCCGGCCGGCAGACTTCGCCCTCGACCACCAGCACGCGGACGTCGGCCGGAAACAGCTGATGGATCAGCTGCTGGACCTCGACCATCTGCTCCGAGTCCCGCACATAGGCGCGCAGCACCGTCCCTGGTCCGTAACTGATGGTGCGCCCGCGCACGTCACCGGCCTGGACCAGCAGGCTGTCCAGATTGCGCCGGATCTCAGCCACCTGGGCCGGCAGGTCATCCGGATGCTGCGAAGCATGACCGACCAGGCTGGCGGTACCGCTGATCAGCAGCAGACCGCCGCGGTGCCCTTCCCACAGCATCGCGCGGGAGAAGCGCGGCGGGGTCGGCCCGTAATTGCGCGGATAGCGGCGAGGGGTGATCTGACGCGGATTGTCCAGACAACGGCCGGGGGTCTTGGAAGCCAGCCAGATCACCTGCAGCCGGGAGGAGTCGCCCGGCCGGCCGATCACCGTTGCCGCCGGATCCTCATCGAACCAGTCCCGTTCCAGCGCCCGCTGCCGACCGACGCAGAACTGCTTGTAGCGCTGCTCATCACCCTCGCCTGCGCCGATCGCGGAAAAGTAGTTCCAGACCCGCAGCACGAACGGAAAACCTGACGCGCGGGCGTAATCGGTCAAACGCCGATAGGCCTCCTCGCACAGTTCCGGGAAGTCGTTGAAGTCGTGCTCGGACAACTTCAGCTCGGCCACCATCAGTTCTTCGTCGGCGATGAACTGGGCCGCGCCGAGTCGGCCGTAGCGGAGCTTGCCATGCGGCAGCCAGCACTCGCTCAGATCATGCAGCACCGGCAGGTCAACGACGCAGAAGTCGTCTTCCCGCGGCTTGATGCCAAAACGCCATTGCGCCAGCAGACCGCTCTGCGCCTGGGGGCGTTCGTGTCGGATCAACCAGCGGCGTGCTTGCGCGGCGGGTTCGGCCAGGCCAGTCATTGGGGTGCGGGAAGGTCCGGAGTTGGAAGGGGACAGATGATAGCGGGAAGAGCGAGGGCACAGGGCATAGGGCACAGGGCCCAGGGCCCAGGGCACAGTGCACACTGCACAGGGCCCAGCAAGGTCAAGAGCCGACTTGAGGCCAGTCAAGACACGATGGCAGC
>DAIMJK010000378.1:0-2775 GCA_036722245.1 Lysobacterales bacterium | reverse complement strand
TGTGCAGACTGTGCAGAAGGCTTCGGTCTCTGGCCACGTTGCGGACGATGTCGATCAACGCGCGCGCATCGGGGCTGAACAGCAGGCCCGTTTGGCCCTCGACGATGCGTTCGGCAAAAGCGCCGGCCCGGGTGGCAATCGGCACCACGCCCAGGCTCCACAGCTCTGACAGCGTGTAGCTGAAACTCTCGGCAACCGTCGAC
The DNA here is from genome assembly GCA_036722245.1 of Lysobacterales bacterium. Classification (GTDB taxonomy): domain Bacteria; phylum Pseudomonadota; class Gammaproteobacteria; order Xanthomonadales; family SZUA-5; genus JAWLAT01. The sequence continues at coordinate 2,572 of DAIMJK010000378.1, read as the reverse complement.
AACAGCAGCGCCGCATGCGGCCTGATCCGCGCCAGCCGCAAAGGCAGCTCGTTGTTCGGGTAGTCCAGCTCGATGTGTACCCCTGATACCCCGAACAACTCCTCGCCCGCCTTGCCGCAGCCAAGCAGGTGCAGGTCGGCGTAGCGGGTAAGCTCGGGCAGGGCACCGCGCAGCAGTTCCAGCCCCTTTCCGCCATCGATCCGGCCCAGTACGAGCAGCCGCAAGGGAGATTGCTGGAAATCGGGCGTAATCACAGGCAGCGGTTGTGGCCATGGGCGCAGGCCGTGCGGTACAACCGCGACCGGCTTGTCGGCCAGGTCTGGAATCATCCGCTGCAGGTTGTGCTGCACCGAAAGACTCGGGACCGCCAGTTGGACCCGGTCACTGAGCAGGTGGCCGGCATAGCTGTGATAGAGCGATTGCCAGAAGTCCGGCTCCCGTTCACCGAACAGACCGTCACCGGCATGAGCGAGTACCGCCTGACGGCGGGTGCGCGCGTCGAACCGCTGCTTCTCATCGCCGAAGTTGCAATGCAGCTCCGGCCACAGCGGGAAATAGTCATGCGCTACGACCAGTATCGGCAGATCCAGGTTCAGCACGTCCAGACTGTGCCCGATCATCGAACTGACCAGCACTCCGGCCACGCCAAACTCGGTCACGATGCGCTGCAGGATCTGGCGGTAGCCTGGGTGCGCAAGGCTGGCACTGCCGATCGCCGGTACCAAGGGCCAACGACGCAGCGGCAAGCCGCTCGGCAACATGCACAATTCCAGCGCCTCGCCGTAGCAGCGGCTCGCCCAGCGGCCACGCGTCCGCAAGCCCAGGTAGATTCGGCTGTCATCGGCACCGGCCAGATCTTGTGCGAAACGCTCAATGCCGCCGCCCCATTCGTGCAACACGTGCAGTACCACCGGCCGTCCATCGAGGCCTGGATAGCCGTACCTGTGCTCGGACCCGGCTGGCGGCCAGCGGGAACGCAACTCGGCCAGCAAATCGAAGGCCGCTGATGCAGGCTGCGCTGAATGGGCTGCAAAAGGCACGTACAACTGTTCCAGACAAGCGAGCGTCAGGGCCCGCTCCGGTCCGCCCCCACGGCTATACACCAGCGCCGCCGGCGTGGTCGGATCCAGCGGCCAGCAACGGCCACGACCGAGCAAGGCACACAGGTTGTCAATGCTGGCTGCGCTGCGATCGGCAACAAGCTCGGCAGGCAGCGCCAGGCTTGCACCCAGGCAGCTCAGGGCGCCCTCTACAGCTGGCCAGGCCTCGCGCAAGCGATCCAGCCAATGCGCGGGCAGGTTATCGGGCAGGTGCTCAAGCCACAGCAGTTCCTGCCCTTCTGCCAGATCCACAGCCTCCGCCAACGCGGCGCGCCAGTTGGTGGCGGCAATCGTCTCGATGGTCCATGACTGATCGGGCACGCTGGCGCTCAACAGCGAGCGCACTGCGTCGTGGTCCAGCTCTTCCCGCACCCATACCAGTACAGCCGGCGAGCTACTGCGTCGGGTCGCAGGACGCGACCGCTTCTTGTTCATGGAAATCGAAATCCTTCCTTCCCTGGTCATCCTTGCTGCGAAACCTGGCAGACGCCGATCAAGGGTCCACCGCGCTGAACGCTTGCTGGCTGCAGCCGGGCCTGCTACGCCCGCAGTGGTGCTGCATCTGAGGGCGCGACGCTCGTCCGCCCTGAAGGGGTCCGTGGACGATTGACCGCCATTATGTTTTGCCGCGCCGTTCGTGTCACCTGTGAGCCGGAATTGGGGTGCGATTCAAACTGATCTTGCGAGACATCTCTGGAACAACAGCAGTCTGGAGATGGGAGTCGGGAGTCAAGGCTTTCCAACGGCCATGGGCTGCGGGCGAGACCGACCGTGGGTCGAGTTTGCGATGCCATCTGGGCGAAGTAGCGGTCTGGCCTCGTCGAAGCCGCGGTATTTGCACCTGCCACCGGCGAATCGCATCACGATGTGCACGCCCGACTCCCTACGCCCTGATCAAGACACGCGCCCACATCACCTTCACTCGCCCCCCTGAATTGCCTGCTGGCCGCCCGCAGCGATGCCGCTACACTTCAGGCCGAGTCCGCAGTGGGTGGCAGCATTGATGTTCTGGCGCTGGACATGGCGATTGATCCTGTTGGGTATCGGTTGCGTCATCGGCTTCGTCCCGTTGAGCTGGGTATACCTGAACCGTCTGGTCGACGAGCAATTCGACCTTTCGCGCCTGCCCGAGCCCAGTCGGGTCTATGCGCGACCGCTGGAACTCCACCCCGGCATGCCCTTGAGTTTGCAGGCCACCCTGACCGAGCTCGAAGCGGCGCGCTACCGCTCCGATCCCGAGCTGCGCCAACCGGGTAGCTATGTCCAGCTCGGCAAGGATCGTCTGCGTCTGTACAGTCGTGGCTTCCGCTTCGATGACGGAGCGGAGGCGGCGGAGCGACTTGAGCTGCGTTTTGCGGGCAACAAGTTGCAGCAACTGACCGATCTGGCCGGGACGAACAAGGCTCTCAAGCGACTCGACCCGGCGCTGATTGGCACGCTCTACCTGGATGACCCCGGCGAGCGCAGGCCGC
>DAIMJK010000377.1:0-2790 GCA_036722245.1 Lysobacterales bacterium | reverse complement strand
TAGCATGCGCGACCAAAGTGGTCAATTTGTCTTCGTAGTGCTTGGCGTGCGGCGCATGCGGCAGCTATCTTAGGCTGGCAAGGCAGCGCTCGGCCGGGCCTGCCAGAATCATCCATGGGGAGATGCAGATGAGTTATTTCGTAACCGGCGCCACGGGTTTCATTGGTCGCTTCCTGATCGGCAAGCTGCTGGCGCGCAAGGGGACGATCTATGTGCTCGCCCGACGCGGCTCGAAGGCGAAGTTTCAGGCCCTGCAGGAGCACTATCCGGATCAGGCCGACCGGCTGGTGCCGGTCTGGGGTGATCTGACCAAGGCCCGACTGGGACTGAAGGCCGACCAGATCGCCGAGCTCAAGGGCAAGGTCAAGCATCTGTTCCATCTGGCCGCGGTCTACGACCTGGCCGCCTCGGCCGAATCGCAGCAGGCCGCCAATATCGATGGCACCCGCAATGCGGTCGAACTGGGCGAGGCGATTGAGGTGGGCTGCTTCCATCATGTCAGCTCGATTGCCGCCGCTGGTCTGTACAAGGGCACCTTCCGCGAAGACATGTTCGATGAGGCCGAAGGCCTGGAGCACCCCTATTTCCGCACCAAGCACGATTCCGAGGGCATCGTCCGGCGCGAGAGCAAGCGGCCATACCGGATCTATCGGCCGGCCATCGTGGTCGGCCACTCCAAGACCGGCGAGATCGACAAGATCGACGGGCCGTACTACTTCTTTACCCTGATCAAGAAGATGCGCGAGATGCTGCCGCCATGGATGCCGATGATCGGCTTCGAAGGCGGGCGCGTGAACATGGTGCCGGTGGACTTCATCGTCGATGCGATGGATCACATCGCGCACAAGCGCGGCCTCGACGGCGGCTGCTTCCATCTGACCGATCCGGCACCGCGCCGGGTAGGCGAGATCCTCAATCTGTTCGCCCGCGCCGGTCACGCGCCGGAGATGACGATGCGCATCGATTCGCGCATCTTCGGATTTGTGCCACCGGCGGTGAAGGGCGCGCTGGGCATGCTGCCGCCGGTGCGGCGCATCACTCGCCACGTCTTCAGTTCGCTCGGCATTCCGCAGGACATGCTGAAGTTCTTCAACTACCCGACCCGCTTCGACAACCGTCAGACCGAGGCTGCCTTGAAGGGTTCGGGGATCAAGCTGCCGGATCTGCACGACTACGCCTGGCGGCTGTGGGACTACTGGGAACGCCATCTGGATCCGGAACTGTTCGTCGACCGCACGCTGACCAGTCGGGTCAAGGACAAGGTCGTGCTGATCACCGGTGCCTCGTCCGGCATCGGACTGGCCACGGCGATCCGGATGGCCCAGGCCGGCGCCCACGTGGTGATGGTCGCGCGCGATCCGGAGAAGCTGGAGGAGGCGCGGGTCGAGGTCGCCAGTCACGGCGGCAAGGCCTTTGCGGTGACCGCCGATCTGGCCAGCCTCGAAGCCTGCGACGAACTGGTCGCCAAGGTGCTGGCCGAACACGGCGCGCCGGAGGTGCTGGTCAACAACGCCGGCCGCTCGATCCGCCGCTCGATCGCGCTGTCCTATGACCGTTTCCACGATTTCGAACGGACCATGCAGCTGAACTATTTCGGCTCGCTGCGCTTGATCATGGGCTTCTTGCCGAAGATGACCGAGCGTCGCAGCGGTCATATCGTCAACATTTCCTCGATCGGCGTGCTCAGCAATTCACCGCGCTTTTCGGCCTACGTGGCAAGCAAGGCGGCGCTGGACGCGTTTTCGCGTTGTGCGGCGAGCGAGTTCTCCGATGCCAACATCAACTTCACGATCATCAACATGCCGCTGGTGCGCACGCCGATGATCGGGCCGACCAAGATCTACGACAACGTACCCACCCTGTCGCCGGAAGACGCCGCGCAACTGGTCGCCGACGCCGTGATCAAGCGTCCGCAGCGCATCGCGACGCGTCTGGGCATCTTCGCCGAAGTCCTCCATCTGCTCGCGCCGAAGGTGTACGAGGTGGTGATGAACACCGCCTACCAGCTGTTCCCGGATTCGGCCGCGGCCAAGGGCCAGAAGGGCGGCTCGGACGCACCAACCTCATCGGAGCAGGTGGCCTTTGCGGCGTTGATGCGGGGGATTCACTGGTAGCGGAAGAGCAGGGCCCAGGGCATAGGGCCCAGGGCCCAGAGGAGCAGGGCCCAGAAGAACAGGGCCCGGAAGAACAGGGCCCAGGGCCCAGCAGCGCCAGAGCTGCGGCGCCTCTGGGCCCCGATAATGTGGTCCGCGAGTTCAGCTGCGTCCTACAGCGGCAGCGCTCGGCCCTCCCGAAGTGGGGGCTTACGCCTTCGCTCTTCTGGGCCCTGTGCCCTGAGCCCTGCTTTCGATGCGGTTCGCCAAGCTCACCGACATGCTACGGCGGCGGCGCCCGGACCTCCCGAGGGAGGGACTTGTGCCCCTGATCTTCTGGGCCCTGTGCCCTGAGCCCTGGGCCCTTGCTCTACGGGGCCCTTGCTCTACTGGGCCCTGGGCCCTGAGCCCTGGGCCCCAAGAATAAGAGCCCGTCAGCCAGCCGGTCGGGGAGGGCGAACGGCGAAACTCCAGGCTGACGGGCATAACTGATCGGTGACTGCCGCTATTGGCAGGTGCGGGCGTCCTTGCCCGCGGATCCCCGCGGGGATCCGGTACTTCCGTTTGCTCAGGCCTTCGGCGCGTCGCCGACCGGCTTGGCCTTCACGCGCGGAGCGCGGCGCGGCTTGGCCGGGGCGCTGGTGCTCGCGGCGGGCTTGGTCGCGGCCGGCTTGCTCGCAGCCTTGGTGGTCTTGCG
>DAIMJK010000376.1:0-2791 GCA_036722245.1 Lysobacterales bacterium | reverse complement strand
GCAGGCGAAACAGCGCGCCGTCGAGAAATCCCTCATCGACCGCCGCGAACATCCGCGATTCGGCATCGGGACCGGCGTGGTTGCGCGTCGACTGAGTAAACCAGACCGCGCCGCTGCTGTCGCGCCGGGCCGAGTTGGCGCCGAATTCATGCTGATGAATTCGAACCACCTGCTCGGTTTCGGTATTGATGCGGTAAATGGCCCCGGTCAGGATGTCGGCCACCAGCACGTGGATGCCGTCCGGTTCCATGGCCACGCCGTTCGGGCCGGCGCTGCGCTCGGGCGGCTCGTGCACATAGCCGGCCGCCGCGAAATCGCCGAAAGGCCGCTTCGCACCTTCCGGATCCAGCGCCACCAGGCCATGGACCTGGTCGGCAATCAGCAGTGTGCCGTCGGCCAGCATCACGCCGTCTTCGGGGCGCACCAGGGAGCGATCGGCCGGGAACAGCGCGACCTGTTCGTAGGACTCTGCCAGCTCGGCAGTATCAGCCTGGACGGTATATGCCATTGCGAGGGCGAACAGGGCAAGACAGGCTTTTTGCATGGTGGTGCTCCTCATGGGACTGGGTGGTGCTTTGGCCTGGTTCATCAAACCGTCAGCGTCAAGCCGCCATCAGGGGTGAGTGTGGTGCCGGTGATGTAGCTGGCTTCATCCGAGCACAGAAAGACGATGGCCTGGGCGATTTCTTCCGGCTGACCGGCGCGCTTGAGATGCACGCTGGGCAGCACGCCCTCGTCGTAAACCGCATCGCCGATGTCTCGGCGCAGGCGCTGGTGCATGGGCGTGTCGACGATGCCCGGACAAACCAGGTTGACCCGGATACCTTGCGAGGCCAGTTCAGCCGACACGCTGGTGGTCAGGCCGATAAGGCCATGCTTGGAGGTGCAGTAGGCCGCGCCGGTGGCGAAGCCGAGAAAGGAGTTGACCGAGCCGACATTGACGATTGCACCGCCGTTGCCGGCCGCAAGCATCGCTCGCGCCTGGTGCTTCATGCCCAGAAACGTGCCCTTGAGGTTGATCCCGAGGACCTGATCCCAGTCCGCTTCGTTCAGCTCGGTAATGCCGGCAAACCGGCCCTCGATGCCGGCATTGTTGACCGCATAGTCGAGCCGACCGAAGGTCTTGATCGCGTGCGCGACCATCCGCTCGACATCGGAAGCCACCGCCACGTCGGTCTGGACGGCCGTTGCCTGGCCGCCCTGAGCCTCAATGTCCGCGACCAGCGAATCGAGTTCATCCTGACGCCGTGCAGCGACCACCACCCTGGCGCCTTTGGCCGCAAACAGCTCCGCGGTGGCGCGCCCGATGCCGCTGCTCGCGCCGGCGATCAATGCCACCTTTCCGTTCATGTCCGACATCGTTGTTTTCCTTCAATCACGGTGATGGTTCAGGGCGCAGGATCATCTCGTGCCGGCCAGTTCGAGCTCTAGCGCTGCCATGGCCGCTGCGCCGCGGGTCCGCATACCGGGGAACACGATCTGCGCCAGGATGTTCTGGCCCAGCCAGAACTGCAAATGCTGCCGCAGCGCCGGGTCGGCGTGAATGGCGCGAAGCATGACCGCTGTTTCCAGCGCGGCCAGTTCGCCCTCGCAGTCGCGCAAAAGCTCCTCCCGCTGACTGTCGACGATCGCATGGCATCCAGCCCAAAGCATCCGGAACGCCTCGGGCCTGATGTGGCCGCGGACGCTTTCCCGGTAGGGCGGAGTGAACTCGTTGACGAAGTTCCAGTCCGTCAGGAACAGGTAGTACTCCCGAACCGGCTCTCGCACCGCCTCTGTGCTGGGGAAGCCCAGGCGCTCCAGCTCACGGTACTTGGCCAGCAGGTAGCTGGAGCCCCAGACCTGCGAGGAGTGGAAGAAGTCGACCAGCAGCCCCGCGCAGTCGCTGCCGCAGTCGCCATCGCTGTCGAGATAGGCCAGCGCTCGCTCGCCGGCGGCGACCACCTCGCCGTTGTAGCGCATGCGCAGGTCGACCACCCGGTGGTTGACCAGGATCTCGTCGCGCAACTGCACCAGATAGCTGCGCTCCTGCGCCGCCAGTTGGCGCTCGGCGTTCCAGTTCGCCACCTGGATGCCGATAAACACGCCGACCACGACGATGACGAAGTCGAGGCCGACGGCGAACCAGTTCTGGGTCTTCACGTGTTCGATGACGCGGCGCAGGATCATGATCGGTCCTCGATTTCGCGCTGGACGGCGAGCAGGGTGGCTTCGGCATCGGCAAGGACGGGCTTGAGCTGGATGTGCTGCCAGAATGGGACAAAGTAGGCGATCTTGACGAATCCGAGGAAGCGCTGATCCGAGTTCGCCAATCGAATCGCATCGTCCACCGTTGCCCGATCGGCCATGCCGAGACCATTGTCGCGAAGATAGGCCAGCAAGGGTCCGACCTGTTCGCGGGCGATCTCGAATTCAATCCGTTTGCGATTGTGGTGCCCGTAGTAAGCGGTCAGCCGGTTGACCAGTGCCCGGTTGGACAACACGCCCAGATTGCCCGACTGCACCAGCTCATCGAAGGTGTAATCGGTTCCGATCAGGATGAAGGTGCTGGTCAGGGCAGCGAACACGTACTCGGAATACTCCGACCGGTCGATTGCTCCATTCAGCGTATCCGCCGGCGCGGGTGGGGGAAAGAAGCCCGGAGGCTCGAAGTCCGGATCCAACGCCCGCAGGATCGATTCTGCCGTTGTCAACCTCCACCATGCTTGCTCCCACCCGCCCCGAAGCTCATCTACGTCGGCCTGCAGGTCACGCGCGAGTTCGGTCAGATAGCGAGCCTCCGCGATCCGCT
>DAIMJK010000375.1:726-2794 GCA_036722245.1 Lysobacterales bacterium | reverse complement strand
CGGCGGCGACCTGCCCGGTGAAGATCGCCAGCGGAAAGTTCCACGGGCTGATGCACACGAACGGACCGCGGCCGTGCAGGCTGAGATGATTGGACTCGCCAGTTGGCCCCGGCAGGCCTTCCGGCGAACCGAACAGGCGGCGACCCTGGGCGGCGTAATAGCGACAGAAATCGACCGCTTCACGGACCTCGGCGATGCCGTCGGCCAAGGTCTTGCCCGCCTCCTTCGTGGTCAGCGCGATCAGTTCGCCATACTGCGCTTCCATCAGATCGGCGACGCGTTCGAGCATCTGCGCGCGCAGCTCCACCGGCTGCGCATCCCACTCGACCTGGGCCTTGCTCGCCGCGGCCAGCGCCTGTTCGACCTGTTCGGGGGTGGTGGACTGCCAGCTTCCGAGGGTCTGGCGGCGGTCGGTCGGATTAGTCACCATGACCTTGTCGCCGGCGGCCGAATTGCCGGCCAACAGCGGCCCGACATTCAGGGCGCCCAAGGGCGTGCGGGCAATCTCGTCGGCCAGCGCGGCCAGCTCCAGATCGGAAGCCACGTTCACCCCACGCGAGTTCAGCCGCCGACTGCCGTAGACGTTGACCGGCAATGGAATCTTCGGATGCGGCTTGGGCTCGGTCTGACGGGCCTGCTCGACCGGATCGGCGATCAGTTCCTCGATCGGCAGGGCCTCGTCGACGATCCGGTTCACGAACGAGGTATTGGCGCCGTTTTCGAGTAGCCGCCGGACCAGATAGGGCAGCAGGTCCTCATGACTGCCGACCGGCGCGTAGACCCGGCACGGGCTGCGCAGCTTGTCGGCGCCGATGACCTCGGCATACAGATCGCCGCCCATGCCGTGCAAACGCTGGAACTCGAAAGCCACACCGGCGTTGGTCGCGTGATGCCACAGCGCGGCGATGGTGTGGGCGTTGTGGGTCGCGAACTGCGGATAGAAGGCATCGCCATGGGCGAGCAAGCGCCGGGCGCAGGCCAGGTAACTCAGGTCCGTGTTGTGCTTGCGCGTGAAGACCGGATAGCCGACCAGACCCTCGATCTGGGCACGCTTGATCTCGCTGTCCCAGTAGGCGCCCTTGACCAGCCGCACATTGAGCTTCAAACCGACCTCGCGGGCCAGTTCGGCGAGCCAGTCGATGACCGCGATGGCGCGCTTCTGATAGGCCTGCACGGCCAGCCCGAAGCCATTCCAGCCGGCCAGCGAGGGATCCCGGAAGACCGCCGCGACCACTTCCAGCGACAGTTCCAGCCGATCGGCCTCCTCGGCGTCGATGGTCATCGGGATCTGCTGCGCCTTCGCCGCCTGGGCCAGGCGTAGCACGCGCGGCACCAACTCGCTCAATACCCGCTCGCGCTTGGCCTTCTCGTAGCGCGGGTGCAGCGCCGACAGCTTGACCGAGATGCTTGGCGCGGCGTGGATGTCCGGGTGCGGGCCGGACTTGCCGATCGCCATGATCGCGTCGTGATAGGACTGCAGATAGCGCTGTGCATCGGCGTCGGTCAGCGCCGCCTCGCCGAGCATGTCGAAGGAATGCCGATAGCCGCGATGCTCCTTGCTCGCCGCACGCTCCAGTGCCTCCTTGATGGTCCGGCCCATGACGAACTGATGACCCATGATGCGCATGGCCTGACGGACCGCCAGTCGCACCACCGGTTCCCCGCTGCGCCCGAGCAGGCGCTTGAAGGCGCCGGAGAAGTTGCGCTTGGTGTCCTCGCTCAGCGACACCAGCTTGCCGGTCAGCATCAAGCCCCAGGTGCCGGCATTGACGAACAGCGACGAACTCTTGCCCGAATGCGACTGCCAGTTGGCGTCGGCCAGCTTGTCGCGGATCAGATCGTCGGCGGTGTCGGCGTCCGGAATACGCAGCAGCGCCTCGGCCACGCACATCAGGAGCACGCCTTCCTCACTCGACAGATCGTACTCGCGCATGAAGGACTCGACCGCACTCTGCTCAGGCGCCCGCGCCCGCACCCGCTTGACCAGATCGGCCGCCAGCGCGGCAATCCTCGCCCGCAACTCCGGATCCGCCTCGGCGCCACGGATCAGATCGGAAACCACATCCGC
>DAIMJK010000375.1:0-716 GCA_036722245.1 Lysobacterales bacterium | reverse complement strand
GGCGGAAGGCGGGGTCGTCGATGGGGCCAGCGGAGAAGCGCAGCGCGCAATCAATGGCGGTCATGGATGCTCGTGTCGGATAGGGGTGGAGTCAGGCAACAGCGCCCGAATCGCGTAGTGTACTAGGGCTGAGGGCTGAGGGCTGAGGGGTCAGAAGAGCCACAGCGGAGCGCGTAGGATGTCGGTGAGCTCAGCGAACCGCATGCAGTTCCAGTAGCCAGTTCCCGTTCCAGTCAAGAACTCGTGGGCTTTGAGTCTCGTTCAGAAGCGAAGAGCCCGTCCGTTGGAAGTAGCGCGGTTCCGGCGCGCGTGGAGCCACGCTTTTTGCCCCAGTCACGTTCGCGCCGGCGGCCGCGTCTGCACAATTGCGAAGGGCTGGGATCAGGGGCCAGAAGAGCGGTGAAGCCTGAGGCTGTTTGATGCGCGAACGAGCGCGCAACTTGGGGCGACTGGACTCTCACCAAACACAGGGCTGAGGGCTGGGGTCAGAAAGAGCAGGCAACATCGAGGTCGCCGGCGTTTGTTGCGCGAATGAGCGCACCGACCCGGGGCGACCTGGACTCTCACCAAACATAAGGCTGAGAGCGCATGGTCGCTTCGATCGCAACGATGCCTGGCAATTGACGGCCCGAGCGGCTCAACCCCACAGCAACCCCATCAACGCGGCAACCAGCAGCCACAACAGCAGCGCCACGGTGGTCACCTGGACCACCAGC
>DAIMJK010000374.1:0-2795 GCA_036722245.1 Lysobacterales bacterium | reverse complement strand
GCCGCGATCAATCTGCCAACGTTCCTCGCATTCATGGCGCGCGCGATGCTCAACTCCGCCCCTTCGACGCATCCTTCTCCTGCGCCAGCCTTCGCTCCAGATAGTGGATGTTGGCGCCGCCAACCTGGAACATCTGGTCGACCATGTTGCGTTGCTGCAGCGGGGTGTTGGTCTTGACGCCTTCGACCACCAGTTCGGACAGGGCCACGCGCATGCGGGCGATGGCGGTGGCGCGGTCGGGGCCGTGGGCGATGACCTTGGCGACCATTGCGTCGTAGTTGGGCGGGATGCGGTAGTCGTCGTACAGGTGCGTATCGACGCGGATGCCGGGGCCGCCAGGGGCGTGGAAGCGTTTGACCAGGCCGGGCGAGGGCATGAAGCTGTCCGGGTCCTCGGCGTTGATGCGGCACTCGATCGCATGGCCGGTGAAGCTGATCTGTTCCTGTGTGACCCGCAAGGGCTGGCCGTTGGCGACGCGGATCTGTTCGGTCACCAGATCCATGCCGGTGATCATTTCGGTGACCGGATGCTCGACCTGGATACGCGTGTTCATCTCGATGAAGTAGAACTCGCCGCGTTCATACAGGAACTCGAAGGTGCCGGCGCCGCGATAGCCGATGCGCTTGCAGGCATCGACGCAGACTGCGCCGATGCGTTTGCGCTGCTCGGCGCTGATGCCCGGCGCGGGCGCTTCCTCGATGACCTTCTGATGGCGGCGCTGCATCGAGCAATCGCGCTCGCCCAGGTGGATCGCGTTGCCGTGGCTGTCGGCGAGCACCTGGATCTCGATATGGCGCGGATTCTCCAGGTACTTCTCCAGATAGACCTGGTCGTTGCCGAAAGCGGCACCGGCCTCACTGCGGGTCATCGTGACCGCGTTGTGCAGTGCCATCTCGGTGTGCACCACCCGCATGCCCTTGCCGCCGCCGCCACCGGAAGCCTTGACGATGACCGGATAGCCGATCTCGCGGGCGATGCGGACGTTCTCGGCCATGTCCTCGCCCAGTGGGCCGCCCGAGCCGGGCACGCAGGGCACGCCGGCTTCGCGCATCGCCCGGATCGCGCAGACCTTGTCGCCCATCAGACGAATGGTCTCGGCACGCGGGCCGATGAAGATGAAGCCGGATTGCTCGACGCGCTCGGCGAAGTCGGCGTTCTCGGCGAGGAAGCCGTAGCCCGGATGAATCGCCTGGGCGTCGGTCACCTCGGCCGCGGCAATGATCGCCGGGATGTTCAGATAGCTCTCGCTGGCCGGTGCCGGACCGATGCAGACGCTCTCGTCGGCCATCGCGACGTGCTTGAGATTGCGATCGACGGTCGAATGCACCGCGACCGTGCCGATGCCCAGCGCCTGGCAGGCGCGCAGCACCCGCAGCGCGATTTCGCCTCGATTGGCGATGACGATCTTCTGGATCATCGCCGTGGGCCTAGCCGATGACCACGAGGGGTTCGTCGAATTCCACCGGCTGGCCATTTTCGACCAGGATCCGGGTGATCGTGCCGGAGACGTCGGCCTCGATGGGATTGAACATCTTCATCGCCTCGATCGTGCCGAGGGTTTCCCCCGCCTTGACCGTCTGGCCGACCTTGATGAATGGCGCAGAGGTCGGCGATGGCGCGGCATAGAAGGTACCGACCATTGGCGAGCGCACGATATGGCCGCTTTCCTCGACCGCCGTCGGGGACGCTGTTTCGGCCGCCGGCGCACTACTGCTGGCCGGGCTGGCGGCGACCTGGACCGGCGCTGCGACCGGCGCGGCGGCGGGCAGTCCGGTCGGCAGGCGCGACAGCCGCACGCTCTCTTCGCCCTCGCGAATCTCCAGTTCGGCCAGATTGGACTCTTCGAGCAGCTCGATCAGTTTCTTGATCTTGCGGATATCCACTAGTCGATTCCTTGTTTGTGCAGATGGGCGCACAGCGCGTCCAGTGCGAGCTGGTAGCCGAGCGCGCCGAAGCCGCAGATCACGCCGACGGCCTGGTCGGACAGGTAGGAGTGGCGGCGGAAGGGCTCGCGCGCATGGATATTGCTCAGATGTATCTCGACGAAGGGCAGCGCCACCGCCATCAGCGCATCACGCAGCGCGATCGAGGTATGGGTGAAGGCCCCCGGATTGATGACGATGCCGTCACTGCCATCGAGCCGGGCGGCGTGGATGCGATCGATCAGCACATGCTCGGCATTGGACTGCAGGCAGTCGCATTGATGCCCGTGGCTGCTGGCGTGCTGCTCAAGGCCGGCATCGATCTCGGCCAGCGTGGTGCGGCCGTAGACACTCGGCTCGCGCTGACCCAGCAGGTTCAGGTTGGGTCCGTGCAGGACCAGAATCCGTGCCATTGTCCGTCCTTTGGTGTGAGATCCACCGCCGCAGCCGACCACGAAGTGGCGGGCAGGGGTGCGAACGATCCGCCTAGTGTGGAAGCAAGGTCAAGACCCTGTCCAGTGCAGATGGGCACGCAGATCGCATATTTTTGCCGAACATCACGGCCGTATGACTATAGATCGCGGCTTTTGCTGACTGCAAGCGCGGCGGCGCGGCGTGCGCAAGGCGTCGCTTCAGTCCGCAAAAGGCTGTTGCAGCAGCGCACGCAGTCGCTGATGGTCGGGTTCGCGGTGCTGTTCCAGGCCGATTTGCATGCCTTCCTTCGCATCCCGGGTATAGCTGCGGCAGAGTCGGTCCCAGATGCTCAAGGCGTTGCTGAAATTGCTGTCCGTCTCAAAGCGACGAGTGGAATGATGGATCCGATGCATGTTCGGCGTAACGATGACCCAGCGCAGGGCATGGTCGATGCGATCC
>DAIMJK010000373.1:0-2812 GCA_036722245.1 Lysobacterales bacterium | reverse complement strand
AAGCTGTCGCCGCCGAGCCGCTGACGCAAGCCGTACAACTCGTCCTCGAGCGATTCGGCCAGCTCCGCCGCCGCCACCCCGCGCAGGTTCGGCGCGATGAAGCGCTTGTGCAGAAACGCCCCGATCAGCGCCGCATGTTCACTCCGCAACAGCCGCCAGGCCGGATGATGCTGGCGCAAGCTGTCGAGGTGGTCGTAGTCCATGGGGCGGGGGCCGGGGATGCAGAGGGGGAATGAAAGATTGTCGCATGCCCCCGAAGGCCCAGGGCCCAGAAGGGGTGGGCCCGCCGGATCTACTGGGCCCTGGGCCCTGGGCCCTGGGCCCTGGCTCCGTCGTCACCCAACATCTCGGCGCCAAGCAAGCTTCCTCCACCCACCAACCCCTCCATCCTCTGCAAGTCCGGCCCCAGCAACCGATCCCGGTCGACGAAGGCGACGCCTGCGGCGCGGATGGTGGCCAGGGCCTCGGCCACAGCGCGACCGGGGCGGGCTTGCTGGAGTGCGGTCAGATCGGCGCGCAGGCGTTCGATGTCGGCCTCCAGCAACTCGCGCTGATCGTCACCGACCGGCGACAGATTGCGCAGGCGGGCGCGCAGGAGGGACGGATCGGGGTCGGCGGCCAGTTCACCGGCCGCCTGCAGGATCTGCAATCGGTACTCCAGCGCCTGCGCCGCGACCAGCAGTTCCAGCGCCAGCACGCGGCCCAGATCGGCGGTCTGGCGGTAGGCGTGGAGGGCCTCGTTGGCGCCCATCGAGACGTGGTCTTCGGCGTTGGCGCTGGTCGGCACCGAATAGACCGACGCCGGTTGGGCGCGCGAGGCCAGCTCGTTGACCAGCGCGGCGGCGGTGTACTGGACGATCATCATGCCCGAGTCGGTGCCGTCCTCATTGCCGATCAGGAACGGCGGGAGGCCGTCGTTGGTCGCCGGGTCAACCAGCTTGCACAGGCGCCGTTCGCTGATCGAGGCGAGCACCGGCAGGGCGGTCTTCAGACTGGCCAGCGCCAGGGCCAGTGGCATGCCGTGGAAATTGCCGGCCGACAGCACGTCGCCGGCTTCGGCATCCGGGAACACCAGCGGGTTGTCAGTGACCGCATTGAGTTCGATTTCCAGCACCGCGCTGACCTGCGCCAGCGTGTCGCGCACCGCACCGTGCACCTGCGGCACGCAGCGCAGCGAGTAGGCGTCCTGCGGCTGGAACTTCTTGCCGCCGCGGAAAGGCAAGTGCTGCTGATAGAAACCCTCGCGGCCGGCGCGTTCGGCCTGCGGCACGTAATCCCAGCGCAGATCAAAGGTCCGCGTATCGCCCTCGGGCCAGGCCGCCGGCGTCCACGACTGGAAGCGCGGCACGCGATGGTAGGGAATGTCGACCAGGGTCGAGCCGGCCAGCAGTTCGCGCAGATGGCCTGCAGTCCGGACCTGGCCCGGATGCGGGCGCAGCGCGTGCACACGTTCATCGAAGGCGGCACTGCGGCCGCAGAAGGCTTCCAGACTCATTGCGGCGGCCAGATCGGCGGTGGCCAGCAGGCGTTCGCAATCGTCCACCGCCAGCACCCCCAGCGCGAGCATCAGCGCGGTGCCGTTGTTCAAGGCCAGACCTTCCTTGTAGGAAAGCTCCAGCGGTTCCAGGCCGTGTTCGGCCATCACGGTCGCAGCGTCGCGGATCTCGCCATCGACCCAGACCTCACCCAGGGCCAAAAGCGGCAGCGCCAGATGCGACAGCGGCGCCAGATCGCCACTGGCGCCAACCGAGCCCTTCTCTGGCACGACCGGAATCAGGTCCCGATTGAGCAACATCACCAGCCGCTCGACCGTAGCTGGGCGAATGCCGGAATGACCGCGCAGCAGGGTATTGATGCGGATCAGCAGCATTGCCCGCGAGACTTCCAGCGGCAACGGCGGCCCCATGCAGACGGCGTGACTGATGATCAGATTGCGCTGCAGCTCGGCCACCAGCGGCCGCTCGCAACCCGGCCGCGGCCGCAGGCGCACACTGCCGAGCAGGCGGTCGGCATTGCTGCCAAAGCCGGTCGTGACGCCATAGATCGGATGACCACGTTCGAGTTCGCGGCCCAGAAACTCCGCCGCCGCCGCCACCCGCCGCCAGGCCTCCGCCTGCACCTCGACCCGCGCGCCACCGCGCGCCACCGCCACGACCTCGGCCCGAGTCAATGTTTCGCCGCTGAGCGAGATGGTGCTAGTGCTGTTGTCTGTAGTCATCGTTGCATCAGTTCCTGTCGGAGCATTGCGGCGCGCTCAATCTGAGCATGAAGAGCAATTGACCACAAAGGACTCAAAGGACTCAAAGGAGAGCAGGAGCAAGAGAATCGAAATTTCGGGCCACAGGTACATGCCCGCCAGCGTGACAAACGTAACGGACACTGGGCCAGGATTCCGACCAACCTCCCACAGCTGCCGAATCCTCTCTTGATTTCAAAAGCTCTTCCTTTGTGTCCTTTGTGTCCTTTGTGTTGAAAATGCTCTTGCTCGTCGCCCTAGCTTCCCATGGCCCGCGCCTGCTCGATCTCGACCCGCAAGCTCGCCAGCAACTCGTCCCGTGGCACCTCGAACTGCTCCTGTCGGCGCAGGTCCTTGACCTGGACCACGCCCTTGGCCATCTCGTCCGGGCCGACGATGACGGCAAACGGGATGCCGGCGCGGTCGGCGTACTTGAGCTGCTTGCCGAGTTTGGATGGCTCGAGCTGCAATTCGGTGTTGATGCCGGCGCCGCGGAACAGAGCCGCCAGGTCGGCGTAGTGTTCGAACAGCGCCGGGTCCATCTGGGTGACCAGCACCGCAACCGAGCTGCGGCCG
>DAIMJK010000372.1:0-2844 GCA_036722245.1 Lysobacterales bacterium | reverse complement strand
GAGTTGGGACTGCTGGGGATCACGCTGCCGCCTGAGTATGGCGGCAGCGGCATGGGCTATCTGGCCCACATGGTCGCGCTGGAGGAGATCTCGCGCTGTTCCGGTTCGGTCGGCCTGTCCTACGGTGCGCACTCCAACTTGTGCGTGCAGAATCTCTACAACAATGCCAACCAGGCCCAGCGTGAGCGCTATCTGCCAAAGCTGTGCAGTGGCGAGTGGGTCGGTGCACTGGCGATGAGCGAGCCCGGCTCGGGCTCGGATGTGGTCGGCTCGATGGCCTGCAGGGCCGAGCGCAGAGGCGACCGCTGGATCGCCAACGGCTCCAAGATGTGGATCACCAATGGCCCCGAGGCCCAGGTACTGGTTGTCTACATGCGCACGGCGCCGAAGGAGGCAGGCTCGCGCTGCATGACCGCCTTCATCGTCGAGAAGGGCATGCCAGGCTTCCGCACCGCGCAGAAGCTCGACAAGCTCGGCATGCGCGGCTCCAACACCTGCGAACTGGTGTTCGAGGACTGCGAGATTCCGGCCGAGAACGTGTTGGGTGAGGTCGATCAAGGTGTCAAGGTGCTGATGAGCGGCTTGAACACCGAACGGCTGGTCCTGACCGGCGGACCACTGGGCCTGATGCAGGCGGCGATGGATATCTCGGTTGCCTATGCGCGCGAACGCAAGCAGTTCGATCAGGCGATCGGCAGCTTCGGCATCATGCAGGCCAAGCTGGCCGACATGTACACCGCGTTGCAGTCTTCGCGCGCCTTTGCCTACCGGGTCGCCGAAGACTATGACCGCGGTCATCAGTCCCGCATCGATCCGGCCAGTTGCCTGCTGCACGCGTCGCGCTCGGCGGTCGAAGTCACCCTCGAAGCGATCCAGACCCTCGGTGGCAACGGCTACATCAACGAATACCCCACCGGTCGCCTGCTGCGCGATGCCAAGCTGTACGAGATCGGTGCCGGCACCAACGAGATCCGTCGCATGCTGATTGGGCGGGAACTGTTTCTCGGGAAGGAGTGACGCCGACTGTATTCCACGGTCACTGAGTTTCCAAGGGCCCAGGGCCCAGGGCCCAGTCCAGAGCGGATTCGAGGCGGCTCTTGACCTTCAGGGGCCCAGGGCCCAGTCCAGAGCCGAGGCGGCTCTTGACTTTCTGGGCCCTGGGCCCTGGGCCCTGAGCCACGCAGGCATTCTGAAATATCTGTCCGCTTCGCTCCCACATCCCCCCAATGTGACGGCGAGCAATCCGCGCTAACCTTGGCATTTGGTGCAGGAGTACAGATGGCCGCTGTCGACAACCCGGATTTCGAATGGACCGATTCCAGCCGCCTGCGGCTGCGCGGGCATTGGAGTCTGCAGCGGCTGGGCGCGGTCTGGTCGCGCCTGCGAACTCCGGGTGCGGACGTCAGCGCGGTCGACGGGTCGGAGATCAGCGCGCTGGACACCGCCGGCGCAATGGCCCTGTTGCTGCTGTTGGGCAGCCCGCAAGAGCTGCCGCCGCTGGAAGGTTTTCGACCGGCCGATCAGGCTCTGCTTGAACTGGTCCAGCAGCGCTCGATGCAAAAGCGCCCCGAACGTGGCAAGCCGGACTGGGGCATTCTGCCGATGCTCGAGCGGATCGGTCAGACGATGGCCAATGCGCTGGAACAGGGGCGCTTGCTGCTGGGATTCATTGGTCTGGTCCTGGAAACCATCGGCGCGGTACTGATCGGTCGTCGGCGCCTGCGCCTGACCGCGGCGGTCCACCACATGGAGACCACCGGGCTGGATGCGGTGCCGATCGTCTGCCTGCTGTCCTTCCTGGTCGGCGCGGTGGTCGCCTATCTGGGTGCCACGGTACTGGCCGACTTCGGTGCCCAGGTATTCACGGTAGAACTGGTCAACTTCGCCTTCCTGCGCGAGTTCGGCGTGCTGCTGACTGCAATCCTGGTCGCGGGTCGCTCCGGCAGCGCCTTCACCGCCGAGATCGGAGCGATGAAGAGCGGTCAGGAGATCGACGCGATCCGGACCCTGGGCCTGGATCCGATCGAACTGCTGGTGCTGCCACGCATCGTCGCGCTGTTGCTGATGATGCCGGTGCTGAGTTTCCTGGCGACGCTCTCGGGCATGTTCGGCGGCGCCCTGGTCGGGATCATCGAATTGGATATTTCACCCGGCTTGTACATTGCCCGGATGCAGGAAACGACCGAACTGCGGCATCTGTGGGTGGGCCTGCTGAAGGCGCCGGTGTTCGCCTTCCTGATCGCCGTGGTGGGTTGCCTGGAAGGCTTGAAGGTCGAGGGCAGCGCCGCGTCGGTCGGCCAGCACACCACCGCCTCGGTAGTCCAGACAATCTTTCTGGTCATCATGGTGGACGCGATGTTTGCGATCTTCTTCATGAAGGTGGGGCTGTGAGCGAGGTCATGATCCGGTTGCGCGGCGTGCGCAATGCCTTCGGCAGCACCGTGGTGCACGAGAATCTGGATCTGGATGTCCTGCGTGGGGAGATCATCGGGCTGATCGGTGGCTCGGGCTCGGGCAAGTCGGTGCTGCTGAAGTCGATCATCGGACTGCTGCGACCCTCGGCCGGTGAAATCACGGTCGCCGGACGGAATGCCCTCAGCACCGAGCCGGCCGAGCGTGAGTTGCTCGAACGCAGCTGGGGCGTGATGTTTCAGGACGGCGCGCTGTTCAGCTCGCTGACCGTGATCGAGAACGTCCTGGTGCCGATCATCGAGCATCAACGCGATGTGCCACGCGAGTATGCCGAAAAGCTGGCCCGGCTGAAGATCGCGCTCGCGGCATTGCCGGCCGATGCCGCTGCCAAACTCCCGGCCGAGCTGTCCGGAGGCATGCGCAAGCGGGCTG
>DAIMJK010000371.1:0-2864 GCA_036722245.1 Lysobacterales bacterium | reverse complement strand
TGGGCCGCCGCGATGCTGGCGGCCGATACGATGCTTGATCTGGATCGGATCGCGCAGGCCGAAGCGATCCTGGTCGAGGTCCTGACCCGCCAGCAACACATCGCTGGCGCCGACAGCTACGACCTCGCGCTCGGCAGCATCAGCATGGGGCGGCTGCGGCGAGCGCAGGGCCGCCATGACGAGGCGCTCGCCCTGCATGGTCGGGCGCTGGAGATCCTCAGTGCCTTGTATGGGCCGGACAACGCCAACGCCGCCGACGCCCGCCTGGAACTGGCGCAGTCATTGCGCAGCAGCGGCCGACTGGAGGAGGCAAAAGCGCAGATCGAACGCATGCTGAGTGCCGTGAGCGAGGTCGACAGTCGGCGCGCCGTGCTGATCCACTGGGAAGCCGCGCGCCTGGCGCAGGCGCAGGGAGAACCGCGGGAGCAACAGCGGCAGGCGCAACGCGCGCTGGACTTGTTGCGACCGGAGCAGAGCCACCTCCATGCCGAAATCGCGCAGTTGCTGCGCGAGGAGCCTTGAGCAAGCCGTGGCACAGTCCGCGCCACCCTGACATCAGCCCCGGAACACCGCCAGCAGGAACAACCCCGCCACCCCGACCAGCAGCAACAGCACCAGACCCAGCGCGATCCAGTCGCCGGTGCTGCGCTCGTAGCGGACGTGCGCGGTGGCGGCGATGACGTTCTGGTATTCGGGCGTGAGCACCTGTTGGCCTTTCTGGCCGAACATCAGGTACAGCACATAGGCACCGATCAGCGTACCGATCGGAAAGGAAAGCAAGCCCAGCGCAGTGAGTATCCCGCCGGGAATACGCACCCATGGCTGCAAACGGCGAAAGCCGTAACCGAGCACCAGGTAGAAGCCGGCCAGGACCAGAAGCAGCGTGATGATGACGACGCCCAGCAGGTCGGTCCCTCTGTCCAGGCCAGCGGGAATCGCGACCAGCAGCGTGACCAGCAGACCGAAGCCGCCCAGGTAGAACAGCGCGCCGACGCTCTTGAGCTGAACCTCGTGCCGGATCAGCGTACGGCGCAACGCTTCGGCGGCGCTGGAGTCGGCCATCGGCCGATCTTCCAGATGCGCAACCGGGACGGCGTAGGGATCGTGCATCGGAGCGCACTCGGGGAAGGATGGTGGATGTTAGCGCGGCCGCAGCGGGGCAGGTTGGGGGTGCGATTCAAACTGATGTCTTGAGGAACTTGCGAAGGACTGAGGGCCCAGGGCTCAGGGCCCAGGGCCCAGTCCGGAGCCAAGGTGAGGCGAGTACGGAATCTTTCGCGCTGGCATTCGCAATGGAGTTCTGCGCGCCATCTCCCTGTCACATTGCTCGCCTTGCCGCTAGACTCGGGCTGATGGACGCAGGCGCTTCTTGCGCGTGCGCACGACGACTCTGGAGGGAGGGCGTAGTGAAGCCTACCGACATCGGCCACCCGGACTACTTCCACAAGGTGGTGGATTGCCAATGGGCCTGCCCGGCGCACACACCGGTGCCGGAATACATCCGGCTGATCGCGGCTGAGCGCTATGCCGACGCCTATCTGGTCAACTGGTACTCGAACGTGTTCCCCGGTGTCCTCGGACGCACCTGCGATCGGCCCTGCGAACCGGCCTGCCGACGCGGCCGGGTGGAAGAGAACAACGGTTCCCAGGATGATGGCAGCAAGCCCGAGCCGGTCGCGATCTGCCGGCTCAAGCGCGTCGCCGCCGATTTGAAGGGCGATGTGCGTGCGCGGCTGCCGCAGGCGAAGCCGAAGAACGGCAAACGGGTCGCCTGCGTCGGTGCCGGACCGGCCTCGCTGACCGTAGCGCGCGATCTTGCCGCCGAGGGTTACAGCGTCACCGTGTTCGATGGCGAGGCCAGGGCGGGCGGATTCATCCGCAGCCAGATTCCTCGATTTCGCCTGCCCGAGACGGTGATCGACGAGGAGGTCGGCTACATCCTCGACCTGGGCGTGGCGTTTCGTGGCGGTGAGCGTATCGACTCATTGAAGGCATTGCTGGCACAGAACTTTGACGCTGTCTTCGTCGGCTGCGGCGCACCGCGCGGACGCGATCTGGATTTGCCGGGTCGGAGCGAGGCTGCCGGCCAGATCCATGTCGGCATCGACTGGCTGGCCTCGGTCTCCTTCGGCCACATCGAGAGCATCGGCCGGCGGGTGATCGTGCTCGGCGGTGGCAACACCGCGATGGACTGCTGCCGTTCGGCGCGGCGCCTGGGCGGCGCGGAGGTCAAGGTCATCGTTCGCTCCGGTTTCGACGAGATGAAGGCCAGTCCGTGGGAGAAGGAGGACGCTCAGCACGAGGGCATTCCGATTCTCAACTATCTGGTGCCGAAGGCGTTTCTGCACGAAGGTGGGCGTTTGACCGGCATGGCTTTCGAGAAGGTGCGGGCCGAGGTCGACAGTGAGGGTCGGCGCAAGCTGGTGGCCACCGGCGAGCCGGACGTGATCCATGCCTGCGACGAGGTACTGATCGCGGTCGGGCAGGAGAACTCCTTTCCCTGGATCGAGCGCGACATCGGCATCGACTTCGATCGCTGGGGCCTGCCGGTGCTGAACGAGAGCACCTTCGAGTCCACCCGCAAAGGGGTCTTCTTCGGCGGTGATGCAGCTTTTGGGCCGAAGAACATCATCTGGGCGGTCGCCCACGGCCACGAGGCCGCGGTGTCGATCGACAAATTGCTCAGCGGCGAGGACATGGCGCAGCGGCCGCCGCCGATGGTCACGCTGATGTCGCAGAAGATGGGCATCCACGAGTGGAGTTATGACAACGCGATCGCGCTCGATCCGCGTTACGCCGTGCCGTGGGCACCGGCCGAGCAGACCCTCAAGCGGATCGATGTCGAGGTCGAACTCGGTTTCGAT
>DAIMJK010000370.1:0-2867 GCA_036722245.1 Lysobacterales bacterium | reverse complement strand
GCTGATCGGGCTGCACATCGCGCACTGGCTGACGACTGGCGAAACGATCACGCCGGTCGAACCGTCCGAGGCGATGGCCTTCAGCCAGTCCTCGATCATCAACGCCGGATTGATCTTCTTCGCCGTGATGATCCTGCTCACCGCGATCTTCGGCCGCTTCTTCTGTGGCTGGGGCTGCCACGTGCTGGCGCTGCAGGACTGGTGTCGTCATCTGATGTTGAAGGTCGGCATCCGACCGCGACCGCTGCAGACGCGCACTCTGATCTGGGTGCCGACGCTGGCCTTCCTCTACATGTTCATCTGGCCGCTGGTGTACCGGCTGTGGATCGGCGACTCGCTGGCGGTACGCGGCACCGAGTTCACCACCGCGCACTTCTGGGCCACCTTTCCGGGCTGGATCGTCGGTGGTCTGACCTTCCTGATCTGCGGTTTTGCCTGCGTCTACTTCCTCGGCTCGAAGGGTTTTTGTACCTACGCCTGTCCCTACGGCGCGATCTTCGCTGGCGCGGACCGGATCGCACCGATGCGGATCCGGGTCACCGATGCCTGCTCGCAGTGCGGCCACTGCACCGCCGTTTGCAGTTCCAATGTGCGCGTGCATGAGGAGGTGCGGGATTGGGGCATGGTCGTCTCGCCCGGCTGCATGAAGTGCCAGGATTGCGTCAGCGTCTGTCCCACCAACGCGCTCTACTACGGTGCCGGCGCGATTCCGCTGTTCGCCAAACCGCGTACGGATCGTGCGATGCCACCGGTGCGGCGGCAACGCGGCGCCGGCTGGCGCGATGAACTGGTGCTGGTGATCGGCTTCGTCGGCAGTTTCCTGATCGTCCGTGGCCTGTACGGAGTCGTCCCCTTCCTGATGTCGCTGGGGGTGGCGGCGGTGGTGGCCTTTCTGCTGCTGACCACGGTCCGGCTCGCGTTGGAGCCGACGGTGGAGCAGGCCGGCTTGCGGCTCAAACGCGCCGGCCAATTGCTGCCGCAGGGCAGGGCTTACCTTGCGGCGATGATCTTGCTCGGCGTGTTCCTGGGCCATTCGGCGGTGATCCGGCTGCAGACGGCGATTGCCGACCGTGCCTACGCGAGCGTCGAACCCCTGCGCCGCAGCCTGCTGGCCGCGCCGGGGCAGCCGCCGGCCAGACCGGAATGGGCGGTCCCGGTGATCGAGGATGGTCTGGCGGCACTGCGCAAGGTCGAGGCCTGGGGCTTGTTTCCGACCCTGGGCAACTCGGCCAAGCAGGCCTGGCTGCATGCGCTGGCGGGTGCCGATGGGGTCAGCGCGCGGCGCGCGCAGGAAGCGCTGGAGCGCGGTGAACTGCCGGCCGAGATGCAGCAGTTGCTGGCTCATGCGGCTTTGCTGCGGGCTGACGTGCCGGCCGCATTGGCGGCCTGGCAGGCCGCGTTGATCGAGCGCCCGGATCAGCCGGAAGCGTGGCTGGCTTACGGGCTGCATCTGGCTCGATCCGGCGATCTGGCGATGGCGCAGGAGGTATTCGATCGCGGCGCGGCGGCGGTCGGCAGATCGGCCGAGTTGTACTACAACGCAGCGCTCGCGCGTGCCATGAGCGGCCAGGTCGGCGCATCGATAGCATGGTTCGAGCGCGCTCTGGCAATCAACCCACGTTATCTGGAAGCGCGCGAGAACCTGGCCGGGGCGCAGGCCAGTCTGGGCAATTTCGAAGCCGCCGTGGCGCACTTCCGGAGCGCACTGGAGCAATCGCCCGAGGACGTCCAGACCCGGCTGCTGCTGGCCCGCAGCCTGCTTGGCCTTGACCAACGTGAAGCAGCGATCAAGGAACTGCGAAGGGTGCTTGAAATCGAGCCGGAAAACGCACAGGCACGCGCATTTCTGGCCGAACTCGGTGGCAGTTGACTCCGCAAAGCGCTATCGTCCGGGGACGATCTGGCAGGCAGCAAGTTGCCGCCGCAGGCTTTGGGAGCGAGTGATGCGTGATGATAGTTCGGGCGGTATTCGAAAGCTGGCCTTCCTTGGATTGGCCGTGTGGGGTTTTCTGGTGGCCGTGGGGTCTGTGCAGGCTGAACCTGACAGCAAGTCGGTCAGCGGCGTGATCGGCCCGGACGTGACGGTCTTCACGCTGTCGGACACTTCCCAGTATGGGACCGGCGCCAGCGGTATCCGCGGTTACTCCATCGGCACGACGTCGTGCAATATCGGCGACCAGCCGCTGAACTGGTGTGACAACGTCGGTGGCTGCGGGGCCGGGACCACCGGTAACGATCATCCGGTCATCGCCCAGAACATCTACCGCTTGAGCAACGGCCGCTTCGATCAGATTGGTGCCAGCTGGCTCAAGCACGGCTTCTTCTCGGTCAACAGTTCGTCGTCCGGTTGCGGTACCGGCACCTGCCAACAACCCCCGCTGGGCGGCGATCAGCTTGGCGTCGGCTGCACCGATCCCTACGGTTCGGGTCTGAACGGTAGCCGCCCGCTCGGCCGCAAGTCGGAAGTCAATCCTGCCACCGGCGCATTTCCCTTCCCGATTGGAGGCGGCGGTGCCACCTCCCAGGCCTGGAATCAGCGAGTCGCAGTCGAGGAAGTCAAGTTGAACACGACGCTCAATCCGGGCGCGCGCTACTTCATCGAAGGCCACTATGTCGCGCCAGACGACGCCGCGGCCGGTAACGGCCTCAACAACGCGTCCTACCGCGAAGTCACGGTGAACCAGGGCAATTTCAACCTCAATCTGCTCGGTGGCACGGTGCGCGAGAAGGCGGCGATCGAAGCCTGGCCGGCCATCGACCCGAGCGTTGAACTGGTGTATGTCGACCTGCCGACCAATCCGGTAGAGCGCTTCCATGTCGCCCGCAAGGTCACCGAAGTCGTTCCCGGCGAGTTGTGGCACTACGAG
>DAIMJK010000369.1:0-2873 GCA_036722245.1 Lysobacterales bacterium | reverse complement strand
ATGTGTTGGCTGAAGGCGGATGCCTGCTTCGCCATTTCGAGTTTGACCAGCGGCCCGAGGCACATGTGTACCTGATCGCGCAACGATGCACACTCAATCGCACTGATTCGCAAAGCGACGTAATACAGCGACCTGCTTCGGATTGACATGCCGCTCGGCTGAAACCCGATCCCGCCAAGTCGCCTTGTGCGTGGTCACTCGAAATCAGCAACAAACAGCGGCCGGGTTCGCAGGCTGAATCGGCTCACGCCGCCGACGCTCGCATCTGAGCGGGCGTAGTAGATCAGCGTCTCGTCGCCATCAACAACAATCCCTTGTTCCGTGAGCACGTAATTGCCGAGCGACTCGTCATCCAGCACAACACCATCGGCGGAAAGACGTAACCAGCGCAACGTCCCCGCGGCCACACACAGGGCGTTCAGCTCGCCCGTACTGCTCACCGCCATGCTCGCGCAATCGACGTTGTTCCGAGTGATCGCGCTGCCGGGGCCCTGGGGGCCCACCGGAATGAAAACGGTGAAATCACCGAGGAAGCCTTCACGCAGACTGACCCAGGCGACCGACCCACCGACAGCCGCATCCA
The DNA here is from genome assembly GCA_036722245.1 of Lysobacterales bacterium. GTDB lineage: Bacteria > Pseudomonadota > Gammaproteobacteria > Xanthomonadales > SZUA-5 > JAWLAT01. The sequence goes on along the minus strand of DAIMJK010000369.1, from coordinate 2,290 downwards.
GAACGAACTCGCTGAAGGTCGGCGTACCCAGAGAGACGAAATCCAGTACCGCACCACTGCCGTCCATGGTGTTGAGCCTCACTTCGCCCGATGGCTCTCGCTTGACCACGCGGTACTGGCCGAGCCCGCCGTCAACCAGCGCCGTGTAGTGCGAAGATTCTGCGCAGGCGAAAAGCGGATTGTGCAGAATCTGCATGGTCGACCGCTGCAGTTCGAGGATGCCGCAGCCGCTGCCCGAAACGTTCAGGTAGAGGAGAAGAGCCGAACTGGCGTCTTCTCCGGCCGGCGCCTGGGCGTCGATGGGCAACAGGTTCGGCCAGCCCCCGCTCCCGGCAGCGGCCATGCTCTCGTCATGGCGCAGGTAGCGTATCTGGGTCTCGTCGCTGGTCAGCACAACACTGCTGCCATCGGGGTTGGACCAGTTCGCCAGGATACTGGTGGAGTTGCCCGGCGTGGGCTGCATCCCCTGCGCCTCCAGCAGGCCGGTAGGTTTATAACGGGAGAGGTAGAGTGGGTCACCGGTGTTGTCGGTATGCGCAATGATCGGCCAGTTGTCGGTGTTGCGGAAGATGGCACGTGCGCTCGCGAAATCTGCTTGTACCTGCACGGACGACAGTATGTCCACGTCGTTGGCGGCCTCGATTCCGACCCGGCTAAGGCGCAATTCCGCAAGCGTGCCGGTGAGAGCGTAGAACTGCCCGCCCGCCGGGAAGCCTCCGCGCGGAAAGGACTGCCCGGGGGAGTAGATGGCATCATGCACCAATCGCCATGGCTCGCCTTGCCGGGTCGCGAGTCGGCCGACCGAGTTGGTGCCCGGAGAGCGGCCCAATACAGTCGTCAGACCGTTGACTTCGACGACCTTGTCAACCCGCCAGAGTTCGTCGTTGGCAACGCCGAGTGCGAATACCAAGTTGCCATCCGCAGTCAGCCTCGCCACGTGCCCCCTCAGGTTGGGAACGACGCCGATAGAAGTGCCACGCACGCTGGCAAGCAATCCGCCGTCCGCGGTTGACGTCAGGTCGGCTGCCATCGCATTGCCACCATTGAAGTACGGAGATCCGGTTTCCCTGACCACTGCGTCCTGTATTGCCGAGGGGATCAGCAGAACGACATGACGCGGCCCCTGATTCGTTTCCAGACGCACATGCGATCCAATGCCGTCAGTCGCGCGTGAGAGCATGGCGGCGGTGCGCAGAAAGCGGTAAGTGCAGTCGGGCGTTTCGATGCCATGCGTTCCCAGCACGTCGCCATTTGGCGAGTAGGCTGTGATCGCCAGGGGCTGCTGGCAGTCGACTCCAGTGCCCAGCACAACGAAGTTTCCGGTACTTCCATCGAAAGCGGCAGTCACTTCGTAGTCTGGCAGACTGGCACCGTAGCGCAGCGTGCCATCGGCGCCGTAGACCGAGAACGAATAGCTGGGCCCGTTGGGTCCGACGGCAAGTAGCAGGATGGCAAAGTTCCCTTGTGGTCCGGCGACCAGTTTGTGTACTTCCTGGTTCAGAGTGTAGTTCTGCAGCACGTGACCGCTCTCAGTGAGCAACACGGCACTGTTCTCACTGCTGGCCAGCAGGTTGCCATTCGCCAGTCGAATCAATTCCAGCCTGCCGTGGGATGGGCTGGGAAGCACGTCATAACCGCGCCATTGCCGCACGCCCTCATTCCAGCGGGACATCTCCGTATACGGGATCGAAAAGTTCGGCTGGATCTTTCGCAGCAAGAACAGGTTGCCTGCGCCGTCCGAGACCGAAACATGCTGCAGCGTGGAGCCGCTCGCCTCGGTCGTGCGCCACAACAGTTCACCGCGGTCATCCATCGCCGCGAGAACGTTGCCGGTTGTGGCCATCACGAAATGATCGGCTTGACGATGGAACTCGGCGTACGGCGCGGTGTCGGCCGTCTGACCGTAGATGTCCACGTCCAGATCTTGTCCGTCAGCCACTGGTGCCAGCATCGCGCCGAAAACGAGCAAGAGGCGCGCCGTTGCGGAGCGCAGTCGAATCAGGCCATGGCCGTAAGTAATGTGCATCTGTTTGTCCTTGTGGAAGTCGACTCGCCTACCAGATCCTTGACGTATCCGAGCCTCGGCGTTTCAAGCAGCGAGATTGGCGCATCAGTGGGCGACTTGCCTGGCCAGTGTTCGATTCTATACGCGCAGGAGCGGACCAGTATCGATCACACTCAAAGTCGCTCAGCTCCGCAGCGCATGTCTGCGGCAGGATCAGGACGAGGTTCCCGAACCCAGCTTGCGTCCCCTCACCGCATTCGCCCGCGCGCTGCAGCTGATCCGACC
>DAIMJK010000368.1:0-2902 GCA_036722245.1 Lysobacterales bacterium | reverse complement strand
GGCAGTTCCAGTGGCCATTCGTCATTCCCATTCCCGCATGCTCCTGGCGGGAATCCAGTTGCCAGTGAAGAGCAGCGGCTGCACATCATCTGGCTGAGGCAGCGGGTCAGTGGCCCGTGCGCAGAGCGCGCCGCGCTGGTGTTCTGGTCAGGGCGTGACCACCGGCGGCCGGAGTTGCGCGCGGCGTGCCCGGTTGCGCAACTTGGCGTCGAAACTCAACATGGCCGTGCACTGTGCCGCCGCCTCAAGATGCAAGGCGTCGGCGAAATCCATGCCTGAGCGATGCTGGACGAGTGCCCGGGTGAGCGCTTGCTCTTCGGCGAAGCGTAGATTTCGGATCGACAGCAGCGCCTCGAACGTGGTGACTACGCGCTCTGGCGAGAGGCCGTAGGGTCCGCGCAAGACCCATTCCAGTTCGAGCGCTACGGTCAGTGGAACGAAGAACGCCTCACCACCATCCAGACGGGCGGCGACCCGCCGCGCCTGAGCGGGATCATCGCCTGTCACCAGGCGCACCAGGACGTTGGTGTCGAGCGCGATCACGGCTTGACGGCGAAGCGCGCCGGATCGAGCTCGGCGAGATCCAGTCTCGGACCTTCGTACCCGGCAATCCCGATGCACGCCTGGGCGCTGACCGTTTTTCGCAGTGGCTCAACCAGCATCAGGATGTTGCCGTTATCCTCGCTCACTTCCAGGCGAGTTCCGGCGGAGATTCCCAGTCGGACGCGCAGCGAGGCGGGTATGACGACTTGACCTTTTTCGGAAACGGTGACGAACATTGTATCGTGTACCTTACCAAGGTAAGACAATACTAACACTGTTGCCGTAGCCGAACGTGCGAGTCGAGCGGACGTGGCAGATTGCCTCTGCAGATCGCCCCGTTTACCTGAGCAGATCGGCGTACCAAAGGAGCGCAGCGTATGACCACCCCTTATCCGATCGGCACACCTGGCCAGCCCTGGGGCGCGGCCGAGCGCGCGCTCTGGCTGTCAAGGCAGGGCCGCAAGCGCAGCTATGCCGTCACAGTGCTCGACATGATCGAGGGATTGCGATCGCGCTTTGATGTGGTCGAGTACGGCCGGCTGGACTATCCGCCGGACCGCTACTCGCTGTATGCGCTGCGCAGCCGCAACTGGAACGATGCGCTGCCGTGCGTTCTGGTCACTGGCGGCGTGCACGGCTACGAGACCAGTGGCGTGCTTGGCGCACTGCGATTCCTCGACAGCGAAGCGGCCCGCTACAGCGGAACCACCAATCTGCTCGTCGCACCCTGTGTCAGCCCCTGGGCCTATGAGCGGATCCATCGCTGGAATGCCGAGGCGGCCGATCCGAACCGCTCCTTCCGCGACGGTGGTCAGACCGCCGAGGCCGCGGCATTGATGCAACTGGTGGCGTCGCAATCGAACGACTGGCTGGTTCACATCGATCTGCACGAGACCACCGACAGCGACGAGTCCGAATTCCGCCCGGCGCTGGCCGCGCGTGATGGCAAGGCCTTTGAACCCGACCAGATTCCCGATGGCTTCTACACCGTTGGCGACAGCCAGAATCCGCAGCTGGACTTCCAGCGGGCCGTGATCGCGGCGGTGGCGAAGGTCACCCACATCGCGCCGGCCGATGCCGATGGCAGGATCATCGGCTCGGACAGGGTCGCGCCGGGGGTGATCCTGTACGACTTCAAGCAACTCGGCCTGTGCGCCGGGATGACCAACGCTCGCTTTACGACCACCACCGAGGTCTATCCGGATAGCCCGCACGCCTCGCCGGCGCTATGCAATGACGCACAGGTGGCGGCGGTGTGCGGCGGGATCGATCATGCATTGGCGCTCGTGCATCAGCGGTAGGCGGGTTGCGCTTCCTGCACGCGGTCACCTGCGAAGCTGATCCGCGGCCGCAGCCAGTTGGCGAAATCGGCTTCGGACAGCGATCCTTCGGCGAGGCCCAGCATGGCAACGTATTTGTCTTCGGCACTGGCGGCTAGCTGGCCGTCGTTGAGGGCAATGAACACGCGATAGCAGACATGTGCCGTGCGCTTGTTGCCATCGACGAAAGGGTGGTTGCGGGCCAGTCCATAGGCAAGGCTGGCCGCCAGATCGGCGAGATCTGGTGGCGGTTCGCCGTAGGCATGAAGCTGGCGCGGGCGGGCCAGCGCGGAGTCGAGCAGGCTCTCATCGCGCGTGCCCGTGCTGCCGCCATGTTCAGCCAGTTGCCGATCGTGGATGGACAGAGCCAGTTCTTTTTCGATCCAGATAACCACGTTCGGACTGCCTATTGCGCCAACTTGTGCAGAACCTGACGGTCTTCGCGCATGATTTGTTCGGCCACCTCCATCTGCACCGCCAGGGTCGGATCAAAGGCGCTCAGGCGAATGCCGTCGGCAGTCTCGACGACGAAGAGCTCGTCGCCCTTCTCAAGCCGAAGGCGGGAAAGCAACTCCTTCGGCAGGATCACGCCAGCGGAATTGCCGATCGTTGTGATGCGGAGTCTCATGGGAACTGCCCGGTCAGTTTGTTATAACTTATGGTATCACAGTGGGGTCGCGCGGGCGCGAGAGGCCAGTGGCAGCGGGCGCGGTGCAAACTGATGTGGCGGTGGATTGCTGATGTGTCCGAGGGCCCAGGGCCCTGAAGCGAACAAAGGACTGGTACCCCGCGTGACCATGATCACGCAGTGCAGTGCGCCATTGGGCTACGCTTCGAATGCGGCCGGGGTGATTGATGATGGTGAGCTGGATCAGGGCGACGCTACTGCTGGGCTTGCTTGCGCTGGCCGCTGCGGAGGTGCACGCGCAGGCGGTGCGCGATTACGACATCGTCTATGTGCGCCAGGCGCGCTTCGGCGATCAGACCAACACCACCTGGCCAGAAGTGTTTCATCCTGCCCGGCTCGATCCGGGCGCCGA
>DAIMJK010000367.1:0-2903 GCA_036722245.1 Lysobacterales bacterium | reverse complement strand
TGGCATTGGTCAGCCCTTCTACTGGCTGGTCTGGCACTGCTGATCGCCCCGCACCCGGCAGCGGCCGGCGACTTCCTGTTCGATGCCACTTTCGATGAGCACCCCGAGGGCCCGCGCTCGGACGCCGAGGCGGCGCGCTTCCTGACCCAGGCGACCTTTGGGCCGACCCTGCCGGAGATCCGCCGACTGCGCGCAATCGGCTACAACGCCTGGCTCAGCGAACAGCTCGCCCTGCCGGCGACGGAGCAACTGCCCTACCTGCTGAATCTGGAAGCGCAGGGTGTGGAGATCTATCAGAACGCACGCCAGGAAGCCTGGTGGAACGGCGCCCTGGTCGGGCCGGATCAGCTGCGCCAGCGGGTCGCCTTCGCGCTGAGCCAGATCATCGTCGTGTCCGACCAGGGCGGCGGGCTGGAGGGCACGCCGAAGGGACTGGCGCTGTTTTACGACATGCTCGCCGAGCAGGCCTTCGGCAACTATCGCCAGTTGCTCGAAGACGTCACCCTGTCGCCAGTGATGGGCAACTACCTGTCGATGTTCAAGAATCGCAAGCCCGATCCGGTCGAGAACATCCGCCCGGACGAGAACTACGCGCGCGAGATCATGCAGCTGTTCTCGATCGGCCTGATCCAGCTCAATCCCGACGGCACACCGGTGCTGGTCAACGGCTTGCCGGTGCCCGTCTACAATCAGGACACGATCCGCGGTTTCGCGCATGTCTTTACCGGCTGGAACTGGGCCAACTGTCCGCGCAGCAACGGTGGTCAATGGTGGGAATGGACCTGGTGCCCGATCGGTCCGGTGCCGTGGCCGGAGCCCGGCTGGGACATCGGCTGGCTGCTGCCGATGGAGGAATGGGAGAGTTATCACGCCAGCGAGGACAGCAAGCAGTTGCTGATCTATCCGGGTGTGGCCCTGCCCGACGGCGTGCTGCCGGCTGGCGGGCTGGCCCGGAACAATCTGCAAAGCGCGCTCGACAACGTCTTTGCCCATCCGAATGTCGGACCCTTCCTCGCTTTCCGGCTGATCCAGCGGCTGGTATCGAGCAATCCCAGCCCCGCCTATGTGGCGCGGGTAGCGGCCGTCTTCAACAACAACGGCCAGGGCGTGCGGGGCGACCTGGGCGCGACTGTCCGGGCCATCCTGATGGATCCCGAAGCGCGTCAGCTGCCGTCGCTGGAAAGCGGCCGCGGCAAGCTGCGCGAGCCATTGCTGCGGGTGACTCACGCCTGGCGGGCACTCCACGCCAGCACCGGTGACGGCCGCTTCCGGGCCTGGCACCCCGAGTACAGCCTGGCCCAGGCGGCCATGCGCTCACCGACCGTTTTCAACTTCTACCTGCCCGATTTCCAGCCCGCTGGCGAACTGAGCGATCTGGATCTGCTGGCCCCGGAGTTCCAGATCATGACCGACACCTACGCCGCCCGCGTGCTCAACAGCCTCGGCGGCAATGTCTACTGGTCGTGGCTGGGCAACGGCGGCGATCCGGAAGACATCCGGGTCGATCTGGGCCCGGGCATGCAACTGGCAATGCAACCGGTACAACTGGTCGACTACTACAACCTGCTGTTCATGAACCGCGGCATGTCGCAGGGCATGTTTGATCTGCTTGTGCAGCATGCCGCCAATACCCATGCCAGCAACGAGGACGGCCGCCGCCGGCGCGTGCAGGACACGATCTGGCTGATCCAGTCCTCCCCTGAATATGCGATCGAACGGTGAGCGCGATGAATCGACGAGACTGGATCCGCAAGAGCCTGTGCGCCACCGCCGGCAGTGCGCTGTTCACTGCGCTCGCCGGCAAGCTGCAACTGGCGCATGCCGCCGCCGGCACGCGCCGGCTGGAGGGCGGTGACTACCGGGCACTGGTTTGCGTGTATCTGTACGGTGGCAATGATTGCTTCAACATGCTGGTGCCGCGCGACACGCCGCACTATGGCGTCTATGCTCAGGGCCGAGGCGCGCTGGCGGTTCCGCAGACCGAACTCATTGCGCTCAATTCGCTCAACGCGGCCAGTGACGGCGGCTTGTACGGTTTGCATCCGGCCATGCCCGAGTTGCGGGACTTGTTCCACAGTGGCCGCGCGGCGCTGGTCGCCAACGCCGGTCCATTGCTGCAGCCGATCACCAAGGCGCAGTACCTGGCCGGCACGGTGCCGGTGCCGGCCCAGTTGTATTCGCACAGCGACCAGACCGTGCTGTGGCAGACCCCGACGGCGCAGAGCCTGAATAGACGCGGCTGGGGGGGACGGCTGGCTGATCTGTTTTTCGACACCAATCCGAACCAGCAGCTGTCGATGAACATCTCGGTGGCCGGTGAGAACATCTTCCAGTCCGGAGTAGAAGTGCTGCCCTACTTCGTCAGCACCGATGGCGCCGACGGCTTCAACTTCATCACCGAATCGTGGGAACAGGATCGACGCGCGACCTTCCTGGCGCTGCGCGATGCGGCCTATCAGCACCCGCTGCAGCGGCAATACGCCCGGGTGGTGCGCCGGGCGATGGACAACGAGGTGATGATCAACGATGCCCTTGGCGCCACGCCGGCGCTGAACACTCCGTTCCCGGCCCACAGCCTGGGCCAGCAACTGCGGATGGTGGCGCGTCTGATCAGCGCCCGAAACCAGTTGCAGATGCAGCGCCAGGTGTTCTTCGTCGGCATCGGCGGCTTCGATACCCATGCCACCCAGCTCGCCGACCACCCGGGATTGCTGAGCCAGATTTCCACCGGCCTGGCCGCCTTCTACGCGGCGACCGAGGAGATGGCCTTGCAGGACAGCATCACCACCTTCACCGCCTCGGAATTCGGCCGCACGATCAGTATCAACGGCGACGGCACCGACCATGGTTGGGGCGCGCACCAGATCGTCGTCGGCGGCGCCGTGCGTGGTCAGCGCTACTAC
>DAIMJK010000366.1:0-2913 GCA_036722245.1 Lysobacterales bacterium | reverse complement strand
CGCCTCGGTGTGGCGCCGAGGGCCGCGCGCAGACCCAGCTCGTTTCGCCTGGACTGGATCAGGAAGTGCAGCTGGGCAACCAGGCCGCTCAGACACAGCAGCACGCAAGTCAGGGCGAAACCGCCGAACAGTTGCAACAAGGGCCAGCGAGCCCGGGTCGAGTTGGCAATCCAACTCGATACAGGGGCGTATTGGCCCAGGCGCAATCCATGCATGGCGGCCAGCGCTTCGACGCGCTCGCGCAATCCAAGCAGATCGCCGTGCGTGCGCAGCAACAGGTAGCGCGGCAGCATGGCGGGCACATCGGCACTGGGAGCGTAGTGATAAACGCTGCCGAGCGTGTCGCCCTCGTCAAGAGCGCCATGCTTGACCGTACGCACAACGCCGATCACCCTGGCCAGCGCCGGTGGCTGGTCTGGCTGAGCCAGATTCAGGCTTTTCCCGACGGCCGCGATGCCAGAGTCGCCCGCTCCGCCAAGGTAGCGCTCGGCAAACAGCTGATCGACAATGATCGCGGTCTGCGGACTGTCTCCCTCGACGAAGCTCCGTCCGCCGAGCAATGGCTGTCCGAGCAGTTCAAAGTATCCGGGACCCACCCAGCGCTCGCGCGCGCCTTCGGGTCGGTTCTCGGCACCGATGTGGTAAGTGGTCACCACCTCGGTGCCGGCCAGAGGTGGCGCACTGGCGAAGCTCAGGCGGCTGACCTGGCTGAACTCCTCCACTTCGCGGATGAAGCCGGCCAAGCGTTCACCTGCGGCCGTCGGCACCGTCGATCCGGGGTGGGACATCGGCACCAGATCGAGCAGGACCAGATCACGACCGGCAAACCCAGTATCGACCGCCAGCATGCCGACCAGGCTACGCGTCAGCAGCGCGCTGGCGCCGAGCAGCGTCACTGCCAGTGCCAATTGCAGGATCAACAGCCCCTGCCGCCAGCGACCCTGTCCGGGGCTCTGTCCCAGCGTGCGCGTGCCACCGGCCAGCAGTTCGCTGAACGACTCCTTCGCCGCCGCTCTGGTGTGCAGCGACCACCAGGGCGCCAGCGACAGCAAGGCACTGAGCACCGCGATCGCCAGCACGGCCAACAGCCAGGTTGCGACGTCGATCGCCGGCAAGACCGGGGCGTCGATCGGTACGACGGCCAGAGCGCGCAGGGCGGCCAGGCCCAATGGCGTCAACAGCATGCCGAGGAGCACACCGGCTGAACATAGCAGCAGGATTTCACCGTACAGCGTAGACGCCGCGCGCCAGCCGGTTGCACCCAACACCTGACGCATTTCCACTTCCCGCCGCCGGGCGAGGCAGCGACCCAACCACAGGCTGCCGAGATTGGCCAACAAGGCCAGCAACGCGAGCGCCGCGGCGACCAGCAACAACAGCAGCAGATCCGAGCGGTCACCGAGCCATACTTGCCGCAAGGGTTCGACCTGCACCTGCAGGCCCATGTGCTGACGCAGACCTTCGAGGGCCGACTCAAAGCTCAACCGCGCGTCGACGGCCGTCTGCAGCGCCGCCACTGTCTGGCCCGGCGTCAGCCGCACTATCGACCGATAGTCACCCCACCGCGCCAGCCGATCCGGCGCCAGCATGGCCGGATCCATGGCCATTCCCTGCCAGACCTTGACCGACTGCTGCGGAAAGGCGAAGCCGGCCGGCATCACGCCGACGATACGCATGCGCCCCGAGGCCAGCTCCCAATCCCTGCCGATGATCTGACCATCGCCGCCGAACTCGCTGAGCCACAGCGCATGTGCGATGGCCACCTCGTCGCTCGCGCTGGCAAGCGGCAAACGACCGAGCAGCGGCGTTGCGCCCAGCAACTCAAAACTGGTCTGATCCAGCGCGACCGCACTGATCGTTTCGCCGCCGATACGCTCCAGATTGGTCGGTACGTGATAGATGCCGACCTGGTCGACCATCGGCATCTTGCGCATCTCGACCGACAGGGCCGGGGAGAAGTCGAGCGAGAAGTTCATCTTCGACGACCAGCCCCGCACCTCGACCAGCCGCTCACCGTTCGGATAGGGCAGGGGTTTGAGCAACAAGGTCCAGGACGCGCTGGCCAAGGAAAGCAACATCGCCACCGCAAGCCCCAGCAGCACGACATGGGCGAAGGCAAACAGCGGACTACGGGTCAGCGAACGAAGGCTGGAGTACACGACGGCAAGGCTCCTGGTGGCGCGGGTGCTGCGGCCAGGTTCCGGCTAGCCGCGGCAGTCGGTGAAGCCTAATCCGAAGCGGGCGGATTGTGGGAACCACGCGCAGGCACTCAGAACCGATCAGGTACGCGGCCACTGGAACGGCGTCTTCGTCTCAGGCCCTGAGACAGCCTTGTTGCCACACTGCGACTTTCCCTGCCGTGGGATTGCGGTCGATGTCTGAACTGATGGATTTCTGGGTGGCTTGGGCCTTGTGGCCGCACTTGGCCACGCTTGCGCTGTTGGCCCTGATGGCGGTGGGTGTGTATGCGAGATCACTGAGGATCGCGCTGGGGCGTCGGGAGGTTGCCTGCAGCGCGGCACAAACCGAAGCCGCCGAGGCACTGCGCGCAGCCCGTGATCGGTTCGAACAATGTGCAGCTTCGCTGCAGCAGGCGCAGGAACTCGCCGCCCGTCAGCGAGCCCAGCTGGCCGCCTTGCAGGCGCGTTTGGAGATCATTGCCCGTCTCGAACAACACAACACGCAACTGCGCGAAGCCCTCGACGCCGCCCAAACACAGCACGCGCGCAGCGAGCACGAGCGCGGTCTGCTGGAGGCGCGGCTGGCCGAGACGCAGGCTGCCGGCGTGGATCGGCTGAAACTGCTCGAAGGCGCGCGCGATGATCTGCGGCTGGCCTTCCAGAATCTGGCGCACGAGCTGCTGGAGGAGAAGAGCCGGCGCTTCTCCGAACAGAACCTGGAGCAACTCGGCGG
>DAIMJK010000365.1:0-2934 GCA_036722245.1 Lysobacterales bacterium | reverse complement strand
GGCGCACCGTTGCCGGCGATGGCGATCTGGACGAGGCCACGGTGCGCGAGATCCGCGCCTTCGCCGAATCCGTCGATGTGGCGCTTTCCGGGGATGACGCGGCCGGTCTTGTGACCGATGCCCTGCTGCAGGCCTTGACCGCGGCCCGGCGCTGGCCTGTTCTGGCGCCCGGCAGCCGCTTCCGGGACTGCCCGCAATGCCCGGAGATGGTGGTCATCCCGGCCGGCAGCTACACGATGGGGAGCCCGCTACTGGAACCGCAGCGACAGCTCAACGAAGGCCCGCAGCAAAGCGTTCGCATCGGCAGCTTCGCATTGGCGCGGACCGAAGTGACTTTCGACCAATGGCAGGCCTGTGTCGACGACCGGGATTGCACGCATCGACCTGCCGACCAGGGTTGGGGTCGCGGCGACCGGCCGGTGGTCGACGTCAGCTGGAACGATGCGCAGCAGTATGTCGGCTGGCTGGCGCGCCGCACCGGCCAGCGTTACCGCTTGCCCAGCGAGGCCGAGTGGGAGTACGCCGTGCGCGCCGGCACGACGACCCGAACCTATCGCGGCGACTGCATCGGTAGCGACGATGCCAACTACAACGCCAATATGCCCGCGGCCGGCTGCCCGCGCGGCGAGTTCCGCCAGCGCACGCTGCCTGTTGCCAGCTTCAAGGCCAATGGCTACGGCCTGCATGACATGCACGGCAATGTCTGGGAGTGGGTGCAGGACTGCACAAACATCTTCCACAGTGGCGCCACCAAGGACGGTCAGCCGCGCAGCGACGGCGACTGCACAAAGGCGGTGGTCCGTGGCGGCGGCTGGCACGACTGGGGCTTCTGGCTGAGGTCCGCTGCACGCTACGGCTTCCCCCGCGCATCACGTCATCCCTACGGCGGCTTCCGCCCCGCAGTGAGCTTGCCCTGAGCATGTGACAACTGCCGAGCACCTTTTGATCGAGTGCGATACTCCGCATCGCTTTGGATGCTCCTGGCAGGTCACGCCGCCGATGACCCGCCGGCGGAAAAGGCGGGTGTCTGGCCCGGATGGAAGCGGCGGCTATTCCAGCCCAATCGCTGTGGCCCAGGTGCATTTCCAGGTCCCCGAGTGCGCTTGTCGGGTCCACCGGGAACCCGCGCTGTAACCCGTCGTGCTACCGCGGTGCCGGGTTCAAGGCGCGTGGGCACAAGGGCCCGATGAAGAGAGCCGCACCAGCGCGCTCTGGTCGGGGTCGGGGTCGGAATCGGAATCGAAGGGGCCGGCATGAGCCTCGGTCTGGCCAACGACTCGAGTTGAACCACGCAGTCATCAAGAACGGCGGCGTGGCGAGGCGATTCACGAGGAGGTAGTCACGGCGAGGTACACCGGGCAACGCATCGATTCCGATTCCGATTCCGACCCCGACACCCGAATCAGCATCGCCGCATCAGTCTGACTCGCACCCGATTCATGGCCCGTGTGCATTTCGGGTCCCGAAGAGGTGCCTCGCGATGACGAAGACTTGAGCCTGCCTCGCACCACGCGGCTTTCACTGGCTACTGGAACTGGTTACTGGAACTGCTCCTCTAACCCCTCAGCCCTCAGCCCTGACCCATAAGCTAAACTCCGCCCATGACCTCCCCCCTCCTGCAAGACCTCAACGCGGCGCAGCAGGCGGCGGTAGGCGCGCCGCCTGGGCACTATCTGATACTCGCCGGGGCCGGGTCGGGCAAGACGCGGGTGCTGGTGCACCGGCTGGCCTGGCTGATCGCCGAGCAGGGCCTGTGGCCGCATTCGGTGCTGGCCGTGACCTTCACCAACAAGGCGGCCGGCGAGATGCGGGCGCGTACCGAGGCGCTGCTGGACCAGCCCAGTCGAGGCCTGTGGATCGGTACCTTTCACGGCCTTGGCCATCGTCTGCTCAGACTGCATCACGAGGAAGCGGGCCTTCCACGCGAGTTCCAGGTGCTCGATGCGGACGATCAGCAACGACTGGTCAAGCGCGTCATCCGCGAGTCGGATCTGGACGAGAAGCGCTTCGATCCGCGCTTCGGCACCTGGCAGATCAACGCCTGGAAGGATCAGGGGCTGCGCGCCAAGGACATCGACGTGGGCGAGGATCGGCTGGCCGGAATCTGGGCAAAGGTGTACCAGAGCTACCAGGAGACCTGTGTGCGCAGTGGCCTGGTCGACTTTGCCGAGCTGCTGCTGCGCAGCTATGAAGTGCTGGCCGAGCAGCCTGGCCTTCTCGATCACTACCAGCGCCGCTTCGCCCACCTGCTGGTGGATGAGTTCCAGGACACCAACCAGATCCAGTATCTGTGGCTGCGGCGGCTGGCCGGTGAGTCGGCGCAGGTGTTCGCGGTCGGCGACGACGACCAGTCGATCTACAGCTGGCGCGGGGCCCAGGTCGAGAACATGTTCCGCTTCCAGCGCGATCTGCCGGAGGTCAAGGTGCTGCGGCTGGAGCAGAACTACCGCTCGACCCAGCGCATCCTGGATGCGGCCAACGAGCTGATCTCCAACAACGGCGACCGGCTCGGCAAGACCCTGTGGACCGAACAGAGCGGCGGCACGCCGATCCAGTTGTACGCGGCCTACAACGAACAGGACGAGGCGCGCTATGTGGTCGAGCGGATCCGCCGCTGGCGCGATCAGGGCGGACGGCTGGATGAGTGTGCGGTGCTGTATCGCTCCAATGCGCTGTCGCGGGTATTCGAGCAGGTGCTGGTCGAGCAGAAGCTGCCGTATCGGATCTATGGTGGTCAGCGCTTCTTCGAGCGGGCCGAGATCAAGGATGCGCTGGCCTGGTTGCGGTTGCTCGCCAACAGCGACGATGACGCCAGTTTCGAACGCGCGCTGGCGCAGCCCAGCCGCGGCGTCGGCGAGCGCAGCATCGAACGGCTGCGCCAGCTGGCGCGCGAGCAGGGGGGCTCGTTGTTTGCCGCGGCGGGCACGCCAGCGG
>DAIMJK010000364.1:0-2944 GCA_036722245.1 Lysobacterales bacterium | reverse complement strand
GTAAGAGCAAGAGCAACGGCAAAGCAGGAGCAATGCGGTGCATTGTCAAAAGCGGCTCTCGACAACGTCGAGTTCTCTGCCGTCAGGGAGCTCACTTCGGGGTCGGGGTCGGAATCGGTATCGGAATCGATCTTTGCTCGACGTATCCGACTGCTTCCTCGTGAGCCCGTAGCCACGGGATCCCTGCGTTGTCAGGTTCGCCTCCAGCGAAACGAGTGCGGCGTACCCTTTGACGACGTTGTTCAAAACTGCCTGTTACACGGACGCGACGCGGCAAGTGGTTGGTGCCTTGATTCCGACCCCGATCCCGACCCCGATTCCGACCCCGACTCCCGGCTTCGCATCGCTACACAAGTCTGAATCGCACCTGCCATTCGTGGCTTTGCCGGTCCCGTCGGCCCGGCCTGCTAGACTTCGCGGCCCATCGGTGATCTGGCGGAGGAAGATGAGGAAGCCGAACTGGCTGGCAGCGCCGGTCTTGTCCTTGCAGGCGTCGGCAGGTTTCGCTCAGGAGGGCGGCGGCTTCGATGCTGCTGTCGAGGCAGCGGTAGCGCCAGTACTGAATCAGGTATCGGACACCGTGTTCATGAAGGTGCCGTTCTTCGGGACCGAACTGACCCTGATCGTGGCCTGGCTGATCATCGCTGCGGTCTTCTTCACGATCTACTTCAAGTTCATCAATCTGCGCGGCTTCTACCACGGCTTCAGGCTGATCCGAGGCGATCATCACGACCCGAGCGCTCCGGGCGAGGTCTCACACTTCCAGGCTTTGACGACTGCGGTGTCAGGCACGGTGGGCCTGGGCAATATCGGCGGCGTTGCGGTGGCGGTTACTCTTGGTGGCGCAGGCGCCACCTTCTGGATGATCGTGGCCGGCTTGCTTGGCATGTCGACCAAGTTCTGTGAGTGCACGCTGGGCGTGCGCTATCGCACCGAGCATGCTGACGGCACTGTGTCTGGCGGACCGATGCATTACCTGAGCAAGGGCATCGCCGAGCGCTTTCCGGCGATGGGTGGGGCCGGCAAGGGACTGGCGATCCTGTTCGCGATCTGCTGCATTGGTGGGTCCCTGGGTGGTGGCAACATGTACCAGGCCAACCAGTCATTCAATCAGATGGTCACTGTCACCGGTGGTTCGGCCAGCTGGATTGCCGACAAGGGTTGGCTGTTTGGGCTGGGCCTGGCAATCATCGCCGGGCTGGTGATCATTGGAGGGATCAAGTCGATCGCCAAGGTCACCAGTCGTCTGGTTCCGGTCATGGCCGCCCTCTACATGCTCGCCGGCATCGTCATCGTGCTGATGCATGTGGGCGAGTTGCCCTTCGTGATCGGACAGATCATCAATGGGGCCTTCAACCCGGACGCCGCGCTGGGCGGGCTGATCGGGGTGCTGATCGTCGGCTTTCAGCGCGCGGCCTTCTCCAATGAGGCAGGCATCGGTTCGGCACCGATCGCGCACTCGGCGGTGAAGACGCGCCATGCGGCGACCGAGGGTCTGGTCGCCCTGTGGGAACCTTTCCTGGATACGGTCGTGATCTGCACGATGACGGCGATCGTGATCATCATCTCCGGCCAACTCTCAACGCAGGCGGAGACCGGACTGGCCGGTGTGGCGCTGACCAGTGCGGCGTATGGCACGGTGTTTCCCTGGTTCCCCTATGTGCTGGCGGTGGGGGTGTTGCTGTTCGCCTTCTCGACGATGATTTCCTGGTCCTACTACGGAGTGAAGGCGGCCACTTACCTGTTTGGTCACAACCACAAGGTCATCGCGATCTATAATGTGTGTTTCCTGGTGTTCATCGTGTTGGGTTGCCAGATTCAGCTGACGTCGGTGCTGGCTTTCTCCGATGCGATGATCTTCATAATGTCCATACCGAACCTGATCGGCCTGTATCTGCTGGCGCCGGTGGTCCGTGAGGAGCTGAACCGCTTCGAACGGGACCTGGCTTCGGGCGAGATCAAGCTGGCCCGCACCAAATGAGGCTCGCATGCAGATGACCACACCTAGTAGACGGGACCTGGCCAACGCCATCAGGGCGCTGTCCATGGATGCGGTAGAGGCGGCCAGATCCGGCCACCCCGGCATGCCGATGGGGATGGCAGACATCGCCGAAGTGCTCTGGAACGACTTCCTGCGCCACAACCCCAGCAACCCGAAGTGGAGCAATCGAGATCGCTTCGTGCTCAGCAATGGGCACGGCTCGATGCTGCTGTACTCGCTGCTGCATCTGTCTGGTTACGATCTGCCACTGGCCGAGCTCAAGCGTTTTCGGCAATTGCATTCGCGCACGGCCGGTCATCCGGAAGCCGCTGAAACGCCCGGGGTGGAAACCACCACTGGTCCACTAGGGCAGGGTCTGGCAAATGCGGTCGGCATGGCGTTGGCGGAGAAGGTCCTCGCCGAGCAGTTCAATCGTCCTCAATTTCCGATCGTCGATCACTACACCTATTGTTTCGTTGGTGATGGCTGCTTGATGGAAGGCATCTCGCACGAGGTCGCGTCACTGGCCGGGACCCTCGGTCTGGGCAAGCTGATCGTGCTGTATGACGACAACGGCATCTCGATTGATGGCCAGGTCGGGGGCTGGTTCAGCGACGACACCGCCAAGCGCTTCGAGGCCTATGGCTGGGAGGTGATCAGCGAAGTCGATGGTCACAATCCCGAGGCGATCAAGGCGGCGCTGGTCAGCGCGGCGATCGACCCGCTGCGGCCTACGCTGATCTGCTGTCGTACCGTCATCGGCTACGGTGCACCGAACAAGCAGGGCAAGGAGTCCAGCCACGGCGCCCCCTTGGGTGCCGACGAACTGGCCGCCGCGAAGGCAGCTCTGGGCTGGCCACATGGTCCATTCGAGATTCCGTCGGCCCTGAGCGATGCCTGGGATGCGCGCTCGAAGGGCGATCGCTGGGAGGCCGAATGGTCGGCGCTGTTCGAGCGTTACCG
>DAIMJK010000363.1:0-2947 GCA_036722245.1 Lysobacterales bacterium | reverse complement strand
GACCTGGCCCAGGCGATGGGCGGCCGACTGATCCTGATCGACCCGCCGCTTGGACTGAGCGGCGCTCGCTTTGCGCTCGAGCTGCCCCGCGCCGCGGCACCAGCGCCGTCCCTGAATTCGACGAAAGCGCCAGCGAACGACCTAGAGCCAACGCCGTCCAGCCGACGCTGGTTGCTGGTCGAAGACGATCCCTTGCAGCGCGCCAGCCTGACCCACGAACTGGTTGAAGGCGGCTTTCAGGTCGAAGCAGTGGCCGAAGCACTGAGCGCCCTGACCCTGCTTCGCAGCGACCCCGCGCTCGGCCTGATTACCGATCTGGGGCTGCCGGAAGTCGACGGCCTGACTCTGATCCGGATGACCCGCGCCCTGACCAGCGCTGAGATCCAGCGCCGCCCGATCATCGTCCTCACCGCCCGCGTCCTCCCCGCCGACCGCGACGCCGCCTTCGAAGCCGGCGCCGACGTCGTCCTCCACAAGCCCATCGAGCCGACCGAGCTGTACGCACAGCTGCGCATGGTGGAGAAGGGAGGGCGCGAAGCAGAGAAGGAAACGTAGTAGGTGGCTCGCAGGCGACCGCGGAGGCGATTTCGGCTGCAATTCGGATGCGTAGCGTCCGTCGGTTGGAAGTAGCGCGGTCCCGGCGCGCGTAAGGTCGTGATCGTGCCCCGATCCCTTTCGCGCCGGCGGCCGCGTCTCCCAACGGAGCGACGGCGAGGCCAGGAGCGTAGAAGCAAAGCGCTGTCAGGCCAGCGCATTCCAAATGGTGTCGCATTCGGCCTTTTCAGGAGTGCGGCGCCCTGGCGCCGCCTTGCTCTTGGGTAGGGGCTCAGCCCAGCCTCAAGTTGGCTCTTGACCTTGCTGGGCCCTGGGCCCTGGGCCCTGTGCCCTGGGCCCTGCAACCACCAGCCCCCGAAGCATCAGCTTGAAAGCCACCCAAAACCCCAAACTCACCGCCGATCGGCGACAATGCACAGCTTGGCCACTTCGCCCAACCGGGAGGCAACCGTTATGCGTGGACAGATGGGACAGCTGCTGCAGCAGGCGCAGAAGATGCAGGAGCAGATGCAGCACAACATGAAGAAGGCGCAGGAAGAACTGAGCCGGCTCGAGGTGGAAGGGCAGGCCGGCGGTGGACTGGTCAGCGTGACCATGAGCGGCCGCCACGAGGCCCGCCGCGTACGGATCGACCGCGAGTTGCTCAAGGACGATCCCGAGATGGCCGAAGACCTGCTCGTGGCGGCTATCAACGACGCCGTCAACAAGGTCACCACGCTGACCGAAAGCCAGATGAAGCAAGCCACCGCCGGACTCAATCTGCCGCCGGGCATGGGGCTGCCGTTTTGAGGTCAAGGTGATGGATTGCGGTTTAGGGCCCAGGGCTCAGGGCCCAGGGCCCAGTAAAGCGAGAGCCATCGTTCGGCGTCAGCGACAAGCAGCCCGGCGGCTTGGCGATGTCGACAAGGTTGAGTCGATGCGGCAAGTCAGCGGCAAGAACGATTCAGAGATCCCCATGCCATGCACCTCGCTCGGCGTCTGGAGATGCGCGTTGCGCTGCCCATCCCGTGCCCTCGGCCCGGAGCCGTGGGCCGGTTCGACTGGGCCCTGGGCCCTGAGCCCTGGGCCCTAGATGTCCGCTTCCCTCGAAAACCTTATCGAAGCCCTCCGCGCCCTTCCTGGCGTAGGCCGCAAGACGGCGCAGCGGATGGCTTTTCAGCTGCTGGCCGGGGAACGGCGGGCGGCGCGCAGGCGCTCAGCAATGCAGTCGAGCGCGTCCGTCGCTGCGCCTCCTGCCGCAACTACTGCGACGAGGAAGTCTGCCCGATCTGCCGCAACGACAGGCGCAGCAAAGAAACGCTATGCGTGGTGGAAACGCCGGCCGATCTGCTCGCGCTGGAACAGGCGACCGGCTACAGCGGTCGCTACTTCGTCCTCCACGGCCGCCTGTCACCACTCGACGGTTGCGGCCCCGAGGAACTGGGCCTGGCCCACCTTGCCCAGCGCCTTGGTGACGAGCCGGTCAGCGAGCTGATCCTGGCGATCAATCCCACTGTCGAAGGCGAAGCCACCGCCCACCTGCTGGCCGAAATCGCCCAGGCCGCCCAGATCAAGGTCACCCGCCTGGCCCACGGCATCCCGGTCGGAGGCGAACTCGAATACACCGATCGTCACACCCTCGCCCACGCCTTCGGTGGGCGGCAGACGATGCAGCGCTGAGGCGTGTTCAAGAACTTTTCAAGATGGGAGCTCTTCCTGCCCGCCGTCGCGACCGACCGTGACCCCCTTCCATGCCGATCACCGCCGCTCGCGATATGATGCCCGCGGCCACTTGTGGTCGCGTGGGATTCGGTCTGATGAGTGACAGTGTGGTCATCGTCCAGATTGGCGATTGCAGCGCCTTTCCGGAGTTGCAGTTGCCGCCGCAGTCGTCCAGGCGCGTCGTCGGCAAGGTATCGTGCGACGAGCCCGGCCTGTTCGACCTGGCAGCACTGGAGCCCGACATCGCCGTGGTCGACTTGCGTGCCAGTGACTCGGAGTCGGTCGGCAACCGCCTGCGCATGCTGCGCGAGCGCTTTCCTGCGCTGAAGCTGCTGACCATCGGACTGCCCGGCGACGAAGCCGCCGCCCGTGCCGCTGTGATCCACAACGTCGCCTCCCACCTCAGCCGCGACGTATCCTCGTCCGCCCTCGACCGCGCCCTGCAGGCCGTCCACAAAGGCCAGCTCAATCTCGGCGCCACGGCCCAACGCGCCATTCAGAGAATCGTGCGCGGCGATTGAGCGAAGCGGATTGATGGCCGTTTACAGTGGCGTAGTGTTCGTTTTCGGACAGTTGCAAGGCCGCAAAGGGAACCCCGAGTTGCACTCGGGCCGGTCGCACAGCGCCCGTTGCGGTGTTCGACAGACCTTCGTCAATGCGCAGTGCTCACTCCGTCACTTGCTTCGTTGCC
>DAIMJK010000362.1:0-2983 GCA_036722245.1 Lysobacterales bacterium | reverse complement strand
CGTAATCGGCTTCAAGGATGACGACAGGGGCTGTGGCCACGAACGGGTGCGAGTCAAACTGATGTGTCGGAGAGTCTTTGTGGTGGCAGGGCCCAGGGCCCAGGGCTCAGGGCCCAGAAGGTCAAGAGCGACTTGAGGCGAGTCTAAGCGCAATGACTGCGTGAACTTCCACCCTTGCCTCAAGTTGGCTCTGGACTGGGCCCTGCGCCCTGTGCCCTCAGGTTCCTTGCAGCTTCCTCAAGACATCAGTTTGGCTCGCACCCGGAGAAAGCCACTTGGGATGGTTCAGCGATCTGTACATGGAGGGCATTCCAGGGCAAGCGCGACGGCCATGTGCTTGCTTGCGGCGCTGCGTGTGAGCTCCGGCAAGCCGGACAGGATCAGTCCCGCCAGCCCGTCGTGCAACGCCATCAGTCTGAATGCAGCACCATCCGGATCGGCGCAGGTCCAACAGCCTAATTCGATTCCCCGACGCAGGCGACCAGCAATGCGTGTGACCAGGACTCCGGTGCTGTCGGCCAGAGCCTGAGCAACGGCCTGGTCCGCCGGAGCTGCCTCAGTCGCCTCGATCCACAGGCGCCACAACGGATCGGCGGCATCGTCGAAGGCGCTGTCTGCCAGTCGTTCCAGGTCACCGCGGGGGTCGTCAGATTGCAGGTTGGCGGCTGGAAGGATTTGATCCAGTCCGTGCTTGAGCGCCAGATCGAGTGCCTCGGCGCGTAGCTGGGCCCAACTGAAATAGTGATTGAGCAAGCCGGTGCTCACGCCCGCACAGGCGGTGACGTCGCGCGTACGCGTGGCAGTCAGGCCGCGCTCCACGAAGAGCTGAGCCGTCGCCGAGAGGATCGCGTTGCGGGTAACGGCGCTGGCGGAGCGCTTGAGGGTGCGCGAGTGCTTCGGGTCCGGGGGGCTCGTCATGGTGGTGACTCCAGATTTAGATTGAGCACTTGTTCAATGCAAATCCCGATGGTACTTTGAGCAGATGCTCAATCATAGTGGGACGACAATGAACCGTTTGCAAGAGGTCGATGCACTGCGCGCCTTCGCACTTGCCGGGATAGCACTGGCCAACTATCCAATCCTGGCCCAATCGTCGGAACGATTGCTGTCCGCCCACACTGGTGCGGGCGAGCTGATCGTGACGGCGTTGCTGGAGATGTTCGTCAGCGGCAAGTTCTTCGTACTGTTCTCATTTCTGTTTGGCTGGGGGATGGGCGCTCAGATTGCTTCGGCCGAGCGTCGCGGCGGGGGTGCGCGTGGACCGTTCCTGCGCCGCTTGGCGGGCCTGCTCCTTTTGGGGCTTGCCCACGCAGTGCTGGTGTTTCATGGCGATATTCTGGTGTTATATGCGGTCCTGGGGCTGGTGCTTTGGTGGCTGCGCGACGCCTCGCCCCGAACACTGGCCCGAGTGGCTGGTGCATGCGTCGCGCTCGCGTTGCCGGCGTATCTGATTCTGGGTCATGGACTGGCGGAAGGGCAGGCGACCCTCCCGGGCGCGCCGGAGGGGGCTGGCTACCAGGGCGGATACGCCGAGGCGACGATGCAACGAGCCAGGGACTGGCCGCCGGCATTGGTGTTCGTGTTGTTGTTCAACGGTCCGCTCGCACTGGCGGCTTTCAGTGCCGGGCTTGCGGCGTACAAGGTCGGCCTGTTCGAGGCGGGCAATCCGATCTGGTTGAAGTTGCGCCGGGCAGTGCCCTGGTTGCTGGCAGTGGGCCTGGTGGCCAACGTGATCCACACTCTGGCATTCGGCGCCATTCTGGACGGGACCGGCATCGGCTGGCCGGTCGTGGCCGCTTTCGCCGTGTTGGCCGTCGGTTCGCCAGCGCTGGGCCTGGTTTACCTTTGGCTGGTGGTCGAGGCTGCCCGTCGATGGGGCGTACCGCAATGGATGACTGTTGCCGGGGGCATGTCGGCCAGCATCTACGTCGGTCAGGGCTTTGTCGGTGGGCTGATCTACAACGGCTATGGTGCCGGCCTCTACAACACGCTGTCGGCACCGGCTATCGCAGTCAGCGCGCTGGCCGCAACCGCCGCCCTGTTCGTCGCGGCGGCGGTCTGGGATCGCGTTCTCGGCCAAGGGCCACTGGAGCGCTTGCTCCGCGCCGTCACGCGCTGGCGCGCCTGAAGAGGGTCCATGGCTCAGCCGGGCAATGATCTGAGCGAGAAGAGCATTGAACGCCAAGGACGCAAAGGAAGAGCCTTGAACATGACGCACACGGGCCGCTGTCGTATCTTCTGGGCGTGGCCTTATTGCGCCAGATCAACGACAAACCTCTACTGGCTCTTCTGCTCCTCTGCTCTCCTTTGAGTCCTTCGTGTCCTTCGTGGTCAATCAGCTCTTCAGCACTTTCGCTCTTCTGACCCCCTCAGCCCTCAGCCCTACTCAAACATCTCCTCCGCCACCAGCCGCCCGATCCGCGCTGCATCCAGCCCCAGATCCTTGACCGCGATCACCGCGTCTTCGGCCAGCAGTTCAGCTGGCTTGTCGCTGTTGTAGCTCATCGGCGAGGGCTGGTTGCCGGCTAGCCGGGCGGCCAGGTCGTCGGCATCCTTGCTGATGAACACGAACTGGATGTGCTCGCTGCGCAGGTGTTGCTTGATGGCGGCGTTGACCTCAGCGCGGGTCAGCTGGGCGAGGCCCTCACGGACATACTCCGGGAAGCTCTCGATGCCGTACCAGGCGCTGTCCAGCGCGTAGCCCAGGCGCCGGCTGGGGCTGTCTACCATCTGGGCGACGAACTTGCCCAGGAAATCGCGACTGGCCTCGAACTCGGATTGGCTCAGACCCTGTTCGACCAGGCGCTCCAGCTCGAACAGTGCGGCGCGGGTTGCGAAGTGGGCGTCGTTGTTGTCGCGCAGTGGCCGGAGCCAGATCTGAAACAGATCCTGATGGCGGGCGTAGTTGGGCTCCGGCGTGGTCAGGTACATGCCATTGGGGAAATACTCGTTGTAGGCATACGTACCGTAGTTCATGCCACGC
>DAIMJK010000361.1:0-2991 GCA_036722245.1 Lysobacterales bacterium | reverse complement strand
CCCGCCGATCGTGAAGGTGTTGGTCACGCAGCTCACCACCACATCGCTGACATTGGCGCCGGCCACGTTGCCGCTGGCGTTGCTGACCAAACAGGTCTGGCTCGGGTCGCCGGGCTGGGTCAGCACGGTGACGGCGTACCCGCCGCCGTCGAGCACCGGGGTGTCGAAGCTGAAGCTTCCGTTGGCGTTGACGGCCAGGTCGTCGCCCAGGTTGTTCTGCAGCACCAGGCCGCTGCCGCTCAGTCCGCTGACCGTGCCGCCCACGCTGAAGGAGGCCAAGATCTCGAAGTTGTGCACGAAAGACACCGGATCGGTCCCGGTGGTGGTCAGGTATACGCCGTCAATGAAGCCGACGAAGTTGTCCCAGGGCGTACCGGACTTCTGCCCCACGGCAATCGACACGCCACTGCCCGTGCCTTCCTGCGAGTTATCCGCTGCACAGCCCGGATCGGGGTTGACGATGCGCAGATCGCCGATGGTCGTTGCCGTGGGATCGAAGCCCGCACCGCCAACAGGCTGCGCGATGATCTCCGCCCACAGGTCGACCGTGTTCGGCGTGAACTGGCCAAGGCCCGGCAGGGACTGGCCAGCGTAGTGCCAACGACCGGTTTCGCCAGCACCAATCGCCTGCACGTCGTACCAGACGCCCAGGGTCGGCGCGCCCAGCGTGTAGAAGGGCTCGAGGAGCAGAAGGCTGTCGGTGGCCCCACGCCACAGTCCGTCACCATCGCGGTCGACAAAAATGGTGAGGTACGGCGTAAGGGGCGCAGCGGCCGCAAGGCCGCTGTTGCTCTCCACCAGGTAACTGTAACCGAGCTCGGTAAGCTCGCTGAGCCGCAGTCCGTCGAGCGACTGGGTGCCCAGGAACGGCTTGCCGCCCAGTCGTGCGCAACCGGCGCCGCCCGTTCCCGGGCCGGAATCCATCCGCGCGGCGTCGGAGCCATAGCCGGTGAGCAGCGCCGGTGAGGGCGCGATCTCGAGGGTGGGGTCTGCACCCACGCCGGGACCGTCGGTATCGTAGGTATCGAACACCCAGAAACTGCTGGCGTCTCCGGCCAGATTGAGAATCTGCTGTTCGGTGATCGTCTCGGTGGGCGGAGGCGCCGCCGCGGCCGGATAGGCCATGCCGAGTGAGCCGGCCAGCAGGAGCAGGCTGCAGAGGCTGGGCAGGGATACAGAGGTTGCGCGCAGCGATAATGTCTTCATGTGGTGTCTCTCGGGGAAGGCAGGTGCGGGACTGCGCAGCACTCGAAACGCGCTGTGGCAAGTTTGACGAAAAAGACACTATGGCACGTCACCCCCTGATTGCGCGCTGCCAAATGGACAACGAGAAATGGACAACGAGGACAGGCGCCACTGTCTTGGCCGAGTGACAACGAGGACAGGCGCCACTGTCTTGGCCGGAAGCATAAGCTTCGTCTGAGTGCGGTTCGACTACGTGATGAGACGAATGTAGCCAAGCACGGTCCATCCGCGGACTTCGGCAAGGGTCCTCGGCGCGCTGGAGCAGGTCGCTCGCTGACGCTGGATGCCGGAAATCGGGGGCGTGGTGACTTGGTCGGCGGCCGTCTCGAAACGAGCGGCTCAACCCGGCTCGATCGCCTTCACTTGCTCGCTCCGCATCAACTTCAGCAGTGCCCGCACACCGGGGCCGAGCAGGCACTGTTGGCCGACCTGGCGGGCATAAGCGATCAGGTCGGCGGCCTCGCCGATGGCGCGGTGGTAGCGGCTTTCGGTACCCAGCACCTGGTGCTTCCACGCTCGCGGGCTCAGACCGATAACCTGCAGTGCGGGCGGCTGGCTGGGGTCAATTCGGCCGGGTTTGGATCGGTGCGGCTGGCGACCGCTCCAGTCGACCAGTTCGATGTAGTCGGCCAGCGTGATCGGGATCGGGCCCTGACCGCTCGGCCACCTCGCGGTCGCACCACTGCGCCACCCAGCCGGGGTCGAACTCCACGATCAGATGGGTGTGGTTGCTCATCACCGCAAAGCCATGCAGCCGCACCGCGAAGATCCCTGCCAGTGCACGGATCCGCGCCTCGACCCAATCGCGCCGATGCTCGAAGGACCGCCCACTGACCGCGTCGACACCACACAGGAACGAGCGCCGCACGCAGCGCGTGACGACATGAAAGCAGCCGTGCTGGTCGGGCGGAGCGATGGCGGAGCGGGCGCAGGTCATGCCGCCAGCATGCCGCGCAAACCCGTGCTTGTCTGTCAGCCAAGTACTGCAGCTTCTGCGCGAATTGGCTTACGGGGTGGTGGCGTCACGAGGAGAGACGGAGGCGCCTGTCCTGGTCGCGGTCTGTTGCGGCACTGACCTCTGAGGAACCCTTCGACATCAAGCGCGCGCCTTCGGTCCGTCGGCGTCGAATTAGTCAAGCGAATCGATGCGTTGCTAACGAATCCTTTAGCAACACAGTGAGCCCCACCTCGAACTCCAAGGTAGTGGTGAAGCAACGGTCATCCAACCTGGAGGAAACCTGACCTGCGACACGAGCGGGTACTGCGGACGGGGAAGCGTCCACGTATGCCTCAGGTCGTACACCAGATCGTACCGGTCGTAAGCTCTCCCAGCTTCTACAGCTTCTACATCGAGCTGAAACAATCGCGTGGCACGGTTAGTTTGTCAGGCGCCAACAGATGCGGCTTGCTCACGGCAGCAAGTTGTCGGCGCTGCCCGCTGCGGCACGCCGTCGCCCTCAAGACCAACTTCGGAGTAGTTCGTGCACGGATCCTTCCAGCTGAAAAGGCTTTCCATAGCCTTGCACGCGGCCGCGCTCGGCTCCGCATTGGTCGGGTACGCTCAGGCCATGCCGCCGGTCATTCCCTTGGGTGAACTGGACGGCGGCAATGGCTTCCGGCTGGATGGCGCAACGGCTATTGATTTCACCGGTTTTGCCATCAGCGCCGCGGGCGACATGAACGGCGACGGTATTGACGACATGATCGTCAGCGCGTTTCGCGCTGACCCGAACGGCAGCGATTCTG
>DAIMJK010000360.1:0-3040 GCA_036722245.1 Lysobacterales bacterium | reverse complement strand
AAACAGCCCGCCGCTGCGCGACGACCCGAGTGCAACTCGGGGTTCCGACAAGGCCCGCGCGAGCGAACGGAACCCCGCGCTTGCGAACGGAACCCCGAGTTGTACTCGGGCAACAACGCCACGTGACGCCGGCAGTCGGTCAACGAAACAAGGCAGATCGCCCCCCAAACAGCACGCCGCTGCGCGACGACCCGAGTGCAACTCGGGGTTCCGACAAGACCGGCGCTTGCAAACGGAACCCCGAGTTGTACTCGGGCAACAACACCAGGTGACGCCGGCAGCCCTCAAGCCGCCTTGCGAAAATCTGCCAGCTGCGCTTCCAGCGCACGCTGGAACGCCGGCCGCGCCGTACAGCGCTCGACATAGGCGACCAGCCGCGGCTCAGCGCTGACCAGATCGGTGTAGTGCAGAATCCGCAGCACCGTCGTCATCAACAGGTCGCCCGCGCTGAAGTGGTCGCCGTCCAGGTAGGGTTTGTCGCCCAGTGCGCTCGACAGCGCGACCAGACGGCGCTGCACGAGTTGCACCACGCCTGGCCGACGCAGTCTGGCCCATTCCTCGTTGCCATAGAACAGATCGATCAGCGCAAGCTGCAGCACGAAGGGTTCGATCGAGTTCAGTGCCGCGATCAACCATTGGGTCGCGCGTGCGCGCGCCTTCGGATCGACGGGCAACAAGCGCTCGCAGCGCTCGCCGATGTGCAGCACGATCGCTCCGGACTCGAACAGGACGAAGCCGTCCTCCTCGAAGATTGGTACCTGACCGAAGGGCTGCAAGTCCCGATACTCCGGCGTGTCCTGTTCGCCCTGCTCGAGCAGGCGCGACCGGTAGGGCAGGCCGGCTTCCTCCAGTGCCCAACGGACCCGCAGATCGCGCACCTGACCCTGCGCAAATTCCGGCACCCAACGAAACGCGGAAACTGAGATCACTTGCCTCTCCTTGCTGGTTGATGGTCGCCGCTCAGCCTGCCGACGAACTAAACTATGTTCAAGAACATATTTTGCAATGCGAACACGGGAGCATCCTCCATGCCCTATCCCAGTGGCCACCGCGAACGTGTCCGTGCGCGCATCGTCGATGCCGCGCGTCGGCTGTTCAATCGAGAGGGCTTCGAGCAAGTGTCGATCGACCGGATCATGGCCGCCGCCGGCCTCACCCGCGGCGGCTTCTACCATCACTTCAAGAACAAGGATGCACTCTACGCCGAGGCCGTCGGCAGCTTCCGCGCCTGCAGCCCGTTTGCCAGACGCAGCGTGCAGCTGACACCGGCAGAGCGCGAACCGCGCGAACTGGCGCGCTTGCTGGTGGACATGTACCTGAGTGACGAGGTGCTGGCCGATCCGGACCAGCACTGCCCTCTGTACGCATTGCCATCAGACGTTGCACGAGCCGGACCGTCGCCACAGAAGGCTTACACCGAGCTGATCCGGCGCATCGTGAGCGTCCAGCAGGCGGCGCTGGAGGGCCAGCCGGACGCCGAACGGCACGCGCAGGCGATCGTGGCCTTGTGCGTCGGCGGAATGCTGTTGGCACGTACCACCCACGACCCCGAGTTGGGTCGATCAGTCCGCGCGGCCGCCCGGCAGCAGGCGCTGATGCTGCTGGGGTAGTGCACTTGTCACCCAGAGACTTGGGTGAGCGGATGGGTGCAAGGGGAGAGAATCCGGACCGATGCCAGCTCTCAGGCGATACACTTGCCGCAGCGCTTGCCGCAGATCGATTCAGCAGTGACCCAAGATGACCCAGCCTCCAGGTTCACGGCACGACTATTGCGCCCGGAGGTCGACGAGAACGGCAGCGGGTGGGCCTTCGTGCTGGTGCCCAAGGAGGCAAGCGCCCGGTTGCCCAGGCGCGGTCGATTGACGGTGGATGTGACCATCAACGGGCGAGCGTTCCAGAGCCTGATTGAGCCCGATGGGCAGAAGAGTCATTGGCTGAAGATCGATGAGCGACTGCTCGAAGTCGCGGGCTGCACATTCGGAGACCTTGCCCGGTTCGAGATCCGCGCTCTGGAGCACGAGCCCGAACCAGGCGTGCCGCCCGATCTGGCGAAGGCTCTGCAGGCCTCGGCCAAGGCGCGAGCGATCTGGGACGCCACCACGACTCTTGCCCGGGTCGACTGGATACACTGGATCACCTCGGCCAGGCAGGCGCCTACGCGGCAGAAGCGGATTGCCGATGCGTGTGAGATGCTGGCCGCAGGCAAGAAGCGGGTGTGTTGTTTCGACCCATCGAGCTACTACAGCAAGGCGTTCAGCGCCCCGCGAGCGGCGACTGCCCAGCCCGTTGCGCATGACGGCTGAAGTCGTTCGCAAGCGAAGTGCAGTTCCGTTGGGAGGCCTTGAAGACCGGATTGCCATCCCGGTGGGCGCCTTCACCAACCCCGGATTTGCTGCGCCTGCCTACTCGGTCCACGAAGAGCGGATGCACCGCTGCGTGACCATGCCCGCGGACATGGAGCACATGCGATGACCATGCGCCCGACAGACGTTGCCAGAAGCTACGACCGCATCGCGTCGCGCTGGACCGACCCGACTTTCGACAGCAGCAATGGCATCGAACCGCACCGGCGCGCGCTCGCTTTCCTGGCCCGCAGCGGAGGTGCCGCACTCGACGTCGGCTGCGGAAGCAGCGGCAGGATCATCGCGTTGCTCAGGTCGCAAGGCCTGCAGGTGGAGGGGCTGGACATCTCCTCGGAGATGCTTCGGCTCGCCCGTGCGGCCCAGCCGCAAGTCACCTTCCATCAAGCAGACATCCGCAACTGGGTCTTGCCCAGGCGGTATGACTTCATCAGCGCCTGGGACAGCATCTGGCACGTCCCGCTGTCCGATCAGCGCGCGGTGCTGCTCAAGCTTTGCGCCGGGCTGACTGACGGCGGCGTCATCCTGTTCAGCGCTGGCGGTCTGGACGCCGCCGATGAGCACCAGAACGAGCACATGGGCGTACCCATGTATCACGCGACGCTCGGCGTACCGCGGATCCTGGATGTGTTGGCTGAAGGCGGATGCCTGCTTCGCCATTTCGAGTTTGACCAGCGGCC
>DAIMJK010000359.1:0-3063 GCA_036722245.1 Lysobacterales bacterium | reverse complement strand
CCGATTGCGCTGGTCATCGGTGTGCCGATGCAGGACGCGCTGCAGGTCGGCTCGTTGATCGGCCAGAAGGTGGTGCTGAACGAGTTCGTCGCCTATTCCGAGTTGGTCGTCGTTCAGGGTGAGCTGACCGACAAGGGTCGGCTGATCGCGACCTATGCCTTGTGCGGCTTCGCCAACTTCTCGTCGATTGCGATCCAGATCGGCGGCATCGGCGGGCTGGCGCCGGAGCGGCGCGCCGATCTGGCCCGCTTCGGCCTGCGCGCGGTGCTCGGCGGCACCCTGGCAACTTTCATGACCGCCACCATCGCCGGCGTGCTGAGCGGTCTGTGAGCACGGTACTGGTCCTTGGCAGCTACGTGCAGGACCATTGCTGGTCCACCGACACGCTGCCAGGTCCGGGCGAATCCCGCATCGGCCGCTTCGCCATCGGCCCGGGCGGCAAGGGCTTCAACCAGGCCATCGCCGCCCACCGTCTGGGCGCGCCTGCCCGTTTCCTTGGCGCGGTCGGAGTCGATGCGCTGGCGCAGACCGCGCGCGAATTTGCCGCCGCCGAAGGCCTGAGCTGCGACTGGTTCAGCACCTCCGTGCCCACCGCGGCCTCTTCGATAGTCGTGGACGCGGCCGGGCGCAACCAGATCTGCGTCGCGCTCGGAGCCAATGACGCTCTGTCGATGGCCGCGGTGGAGGCCCTGACGATGCGCTTCGAGCCGGGCGCGATCCTGGTGACGCAGCTCGAGACTGCGCTGGCGCCGGTCGCCGCCGCACTGCGCGCCGCCCGCGCCGGTGGCGTGACCACACTGCTCAATCCGGCCCCGATCAATGCGCTGGTCGACCGCGAGCTGGTCGAACTGGCGGACATCCTGACCCCGAACGAGACCGAGTTCGCGTTCCTGCTGCAGCACCTGCACGATGAGCAGATCGATCTGGACCCGCATGCGATCGACACCTCTGCGCTGCACGAAGCCTGTCGTCGGCTCTGCCCGACCGGT
This sequence comes from Lysobacterales bacterium, assembly GCA_036722245.1. Classification (GTDB taxonomy): domain Bacteria; phylum Pseudomonadota; class Gammaproteobacteria; order Xanthomonadales; family SZUA-5; genus JAWLAT01. The sequence continues at coordinate 2,074 of DAIMJK010000359.1, read as the reverse complement.
ACGGTCGTGATCACCCTGGGCGACGCCGGCGCGCTGGTTTCGCATCCCGACCAGCAGCGCCGCGGCGACGGGGAAAGATGTTACCTGGTGCCACCGGCGCCAGTGACGGCGATCGACACCACCGGTGCCGGCGACGCCTTCAGCGGCGCGCTGGCGGCGGCATTGCTGCACGATCCGGCGCAGCCCTTCAAGGCCCAGGTGCGCTTCGCCTGCCAGGCGGCCGGGCTCAGTACCGAACGCGCAGGCACGGCACCGGCGATGCCGACCAGAGCCGAAGTGATGGAGCGTTTTGGACTCTGATCAGGCGGGCCGCAACGCCACATAGCGCGCAGTCATCGAGCAGCATTCAATGTCCTCGCTGCTGCCAAAGACTTCCAGTGATGCCCGCGCCTTGCCGTGGCGGTCGTACTGATCCAGAAAGGCCTGCTTGGCGCCAGTTGCCCAGGCACAACGAAAAATGGTCGGGCCCCAGGCCGGTTTGCCATAGCGCACATGCTGGTCCTGGATGTAGATGTCGGCCGTGCGATCACTCTCGCCGGTTGCCAGCCTGGTCAGTCCCCAGCCAGTCAGGGTCGCCGCGCTCGCCAGGCTGCCGCCAAAGGCACAACCCTTGTCATTGATGTTCGGCGCCAGCGGCAGCCGCAACAACAGCTCATCGCCGTCATAGCGCAGCCCCTCGATCGCCATCGCCCGCGACAGCGGGATGGTTTCGAGGATTTCAGCGATCAGGGTTTGCAGGTCGTACATACGGAGGCAGCGAGGGGTGGGGCGCGCAGTGTACAGCCCGCAGGGCAGAGGGCTGGGGAGTCAGAACAGCAGCAGAGCCGCGGCAGTGCGCAGGACGTCAGTGAGTGAAGCGAACCGCATCAATGGAGGGCCCAGGGCCCAGAAAGGCAGTTCCAGTGGCCCGTTCCCGTGACCAGTGAAGCGCAAAGGAGCAAAGGGCAAGAGGGCGCCGCATGGACGGCACTGTGTGCCAGGTCCCAATCGCCAGCCTGGAGCAAGGGATCGCTGCGAAACAGCAAGCTGATCCCTCAGCCCTCGGCCCTCAGCCCTGCTCGCAAGGCCGCCAGCAAACTTCCCGCTTGCAGATCCTCCGCCACCCGACAATCGCAAAAGCCGCGCTCGCTCGCGGCCTGCGCGATGCGATCGGACAAGGCCAGAAGCGGTTGCGCGAATCCAGCCTTGAACTGCCTGGCCCTGAGTAGCTCGGCGAGTGTATCGACCACCGCGACGCTCGGCGTCAGCCAGACCAATTCGTGCAGTTGCGCCCGCACTCGCGTCAGGGTCGCTGCCGACGGCCGGCGTCGGTAGCGCTGGTAGACCGGCAGCTTGCGGCAGCGCAGGCCGAACTCGGCGAGGCGCTCGAACGGTGCCTCCCGACCGCCCGGCGCGTGCAGCAAGGTCACCGTTGCCGGGGCCAGTTCGGCCCACTGCGGCAGATCCAGCAAGGCATCGGCGCCCAGTCCTGCCGCGGGCTGCCAGACTGACGTGCAACCGGCGGCGCGCAGTGCGTCAGCGGTCTGCGGGCCGACCGCTGCGGCCGGCAAGCGCAGCAACTCCGGTGCCAGTCGGGCGATTGCCTCGACCGCCGCGACGCTGACATAGATGCGTCGTGTGTCGCGCGCGGCTTCGTGCAGCGTGGCCGCAAGGCGGGCGCTGCGGCGGACCAGCCGGGTGCCCATCAACGGCAGATCCAGCACGCCGACGCCAGCGGCCGCCAGCGCAGCGAGGGTCTGTTCAGGGGCGGAATGCGGGCGGGTCCAGACCAGCGTCCGCGGCTTGGCTGCGGCGACGGTGGTGGTGCGTGTACTTGCCAACGGCGGCTTGAGCTCTTGCTCTGACTTGCTCATACGGGTCAATCCTGAGCACACCGCTGCGGCTCCTCATGATCTGTGAACGATACGGTTCGTTCCTCTCGCCGACATCTTGCGCGCAAGCCCGCAGCTCTTCTGGGCCTTGGGCCCTTCGCCTTTGCTTCACTGGCCCACGGGAACTGCCAACTGCAACTGCTGTTCCCACATCCTGCCGTTACACTCGTATGCTATAGCTTCCGACCGAGCTGTTTCCCAGC
>DAIMJK010000358.1:0-3070 GCA_036722245.1 Lysobacterales bacterium | reverse complement strand
CGACGACACTCTGAGCCGCGAGCTGGCAAGCTATGCGCAGCAATTCCGGGTCGACCCGGACAACAATCTTGCGACCTACTCCAAGATCATCGGTTACACCTTCAGCGAACGACGCTTCGGCAACGTGCCGCTGCCATGGCGCTACCTGGACAACGGTGTCCATCGGGTGGTTGAAGCCAATGGCAGCGGCGAGCCGGTGGCCTACAAGCTGGCGGTACTGAAGAATGATGACTTCTGGTTCTTCCTGCGCTATGACGTGACCCAGGAGGAGCAGGGGCGGCGCGCGCTGACCGCCGCATTGATCGTGACGGTGGTGTTCTTCTGCGGCCTGGCCTGGCTACTCGGGGTCTGGTCCTCCTCGCGTGTGATGGCGCCGGTATCGGAACTGGCCCGACGCATATCCAATCTGGGCCGGGAAGGGGCTGCCGAGCCGATTGCCAGTCACTTCGCCGAGGACGAGGTCGGCCAGGTGGCGAGCGCGCTGGACGACTACGCCGCCCGCCTGACCGCGCTGGTCGCGCGCGACCGCGAATTCAATTCCGACGTCAGCCACGAGCTGCGCACGCCGCTGGCGGTGATCCTGTCGACCACCGAGCTGATGCTGACCATGCCCGATCTGCCGGACCGGGCAAAGGAGCGGCTGCGCCGGATCGAGCGGGCGGCGAAACAGTCGACCGAGCTGACCACTGCCTTGCTGCATCTGTCGCGTGGCGAAAAACAGGCCCCGGCCGAAGGCGAGACCTCCGATGTCGGCGCGGTGCTGGAGCAGGTCATGGACAGCGCGCGGGCGCAGATCGGTCGCAAGCCGCTGGAGCTGGAACTGCACCGGCTTGCGGAACTGGAAATCGAGGCACCGCAGTCGGTGATCGCCGTGGCGGTCGGCAATCTGCTCGGCAACGCCATCAAGTACACCCCGCAAGGCCTGGTCTCGGTGATTCTGGAAGGACATCGGGTGCTGGTCGAGGACTCCGGCCCCGGCATCAATCGGCACGAGGCGGCCAAGCTGTTCGATCGCAACTACCGCGGCGTCGGCGCCACCGGCACCGGCGCCGGCCTGGGCCTGGCGATCGTCTCCCGCCTGTGTGACCTGTACGGCTGGCGCGCCTCGATCGAGCCGCGCGAGGGTGGCGGGGCACGGGCGATACTGGATTTTCAGCCGCCGGCCTAGGAGAGCGAGGGCCCAGGGCAAAGGGCCCAGGGCCCAGAACAATGGGAGTCGGGTCGTCTACCTTGGCGCTTCACCTGGCTTCGTTGCCCGAGTGCAACTCGGGATTCGGTGAGCCGCATTTCGCCAGTAAATGACTTACGTGGCGCTGATACATCGTCGTGTGCATGTTGTGCAGGGCCAGTTCGATCCGGTAAGGCGTGCGGGGGTTCAGATCGAGCATGCGGGCGACGTGGAAGCCGACTGGTTTCACGCCTTGCGGATGAACGTAGATCGTGAAGCCGCGATAGAACGGGTCGGCAATGATTGCATCGAGTTGCGCCAGCAACTCCAGTTGCTCGCCACGCAGCTTCGCGCGCAGGGCCTGGTCGCGATCGATCAGCAGCCGCTCGAAGCTCTGCGGTGGGCGCAGGCTCAGCTGGCTGGCTATCCGCCACAGCCGCCGATTGAGCCGGTTGTAGTGATCGAAGCCGTCGTGTGCACGCAGAGCCGCAGCGGCCTCGGCACTGACGTCATAGACGACGAAGTTCTGCGCCTGGTTGTTGTAGTCGTCCAGCGTCGAACGATGCAGTACGTGGACCAGAAAGCCGGGCACGCCGACGAAGGCCTGCCGGCCCTGCGCCGAGGCGAGCCGGGCGCGGCCGTCGCGGACGAACTCGCCGGCCTCGCTGCCGAGCAGGACGCTGCGGGTCTGCTGCAACTGGATGAAGGTGCCGATCACCAGTTCGTCGGCATCGAAGGCCTGGTCGAAGCCTGGGCCGTAGAGTTCGGCCAAGGTCGCGTACTGCGCAATCTGGCGTCCGACCCCGCACTCGGTCCGCAGCTTGCCGCTGTAGAAGCCCTCGATGGCACGCCAGTTGCTGTCCAGCGGGCGGAACGCACGGCCGAAGGCATCCAGCCTTTCCCAGCCGTCCTGCGCCGCGCCACCCCAACCAAAGCCGATCCAACCCAGCTGCAAGGCGCTGAATCGATAGCCGTCATTGCCGGCAAGCCGGTCGGCGGCGCGGCGGGTCGCCGCGCCCAGGCGAAAGCTCCAGGCGCAGATCGTCGCTGGATCATCCAGCAGCGCGCCGAGTTCGGCCGCGTGCACGGACGCCGCATCCGAAGCGGCTGGCAATTGCAACAGCAGATCGCCGTGGGCATGCGCATCGGCCAGGTCGGCGCGATCGCATGGCGCACCGGCGTGCCATTGCAGCTGGGCTGTCTGACCGGCGCGCACCCGCCAGCCCAGTTCCTGCAGCACCGCCAGCGTGCACTGGCCAAGCTCACTGGCGCTCACCTGCGCCATCCCGCCCGGATCGGACGGACCGGCCAGGGCCTGAGCCGCAGGTGCTGCGGCCACCCAGATCAGCAGCGCTGTGGACTTGATCCAATTCCGCACGTAGGGATCCAGGTTCAATGAGGCCTCCGTGAGCCGGCGAGAGTGTAGCCCGGGTCGGACACGTCAGCTCGGCTTGCGGGACTGATGTTCTTCAGGGCCCTGGGCCCAGCAAGGTCAAGAGCCGACCAAGGGCAGTCCAGACGCGATGGCAGCCCGTTGCCCCCACACTCGCCTCCAGTAGCTCTGGACTGGGCCCTGAGCCCTGAGCCCTGGGCCCTGGGCCCTCAGGTCGTCGCCGGTTCCTCAAGACATCACCATGACTCGCACCCTACTGCTGGTGCACTGCAGCACAAAGCACCCGGCTCCGGTTATGCTCCCGCGCATGAACAATGCACTCCTGGACGACCTGCAATGGCGCGGCCTGCTGGCCGACTGCACCGACATCGACGCGCTCGCAGCGCGCCTGAATGCCGGACCCATCACCCTGTATTGCGGCTTCGATCCGACCGGGGAATCGCTGCACGTTGGTAATCTGGTCGGCCAGCTCACGCTGCGCCGCTTCCAGCTCGCCGGCCACCATCCGA
>DAIMJK010000357.1:0-3090 GCA_036722245.1 Lysobacterales bacterium | reverse complement strand
CGCTATGCGATCGATGCCGGCAAGCTCAAGCGCGAACTTGGCTGGGCGCCGTCACGCAGCTTCGAGCAGGGTCTGGCCGAGACCATCGACTGGTATCTGGGCAACCAGGACTGGTGGCAGCGGGTGCGTGACGGACGTTATCGCGGGCAGCGCCTGGGGCTGGGCGAGGTGGCCGCATGAGTGCGGTCCAGCGCGGCATCATCCTCGCCGGCGGTGCCGGAACACGCCTGCATCCGCTGACCCAGGTGATCAGCAAGCAGCTGCTGCCGATCTACGACAAGCCGATGATCTACTACCCGCTGAGCACGCTGATGCTGGCCGGCATACGCGAGATTCTGATCATCAACACCCCGCACGAGCAGCCGCTGTTCCAGGAATTGCTTGGCGATGGCAGCCAGTGGGGTATCTCGATCCAGTACGCGGCTCAGCCCGAGCCCAAGGGGCTGGCTCAGGCCTATCTGATCGGTGCCGATTTCGTTGCCGGCGAACCGTCCTGCCTGATCCTTGGCGACAACATCTTCTACGGCCATGGCCTGGTCAAGCTGCTGCAGAACGCCGGTGCGCGCAGTGCCGCGGGAGCGACGGTGTTCGGCTACTGGGTCAAGGATCCGGAACGCTACGGCGTGGCCGAGATAGACGCCGGTGGCCAGGTCCTTTCGATCGAGGAAAAGCCGACCCAGCCGAAGTCACGCTGGGCCGTCACCGGCTTGTACTTCTACGACGGCCGGGCCAGTCAACTGGCCGCCGGCCTGACGCCCTCGCCGCGCGGTGAACTGGAGATCACCGATCTGAATCGGCGCTACCTGGAGGCGGGTAGCCTGCAGTTGGAGAAGCTCGGCCGCGGCTACGCCTGGCTCGACACCGGGACCCACGATTCACTGTTGCAGGCGGCCAACTTCGTCCAGACCATCGAGGAGCGGCAGGGCCTGAAGATGGCCGTACCCGAGGAGATCGCCTTCCACCAGGGCTGGATCGATCGCAGCGCGGTTGAACGCGCCGGAGCGGCTTTGGGCAAGACCGGCTACGGCCAGTATCTGCTCGACCTGGCCCAGCGCGAGGGCGGCCCGTGAAGCTGATCGAGCAGGCCCTGGGTGGTGTGGTGCTGCTCGAACCGCAGGTGTTTGGGGACGATCGCGGCTGGTTTTGCGAGACCTTCAATGCCGCCCGCTTTGCCGAACTGGGCTTGCCGACACAGTTCCTGCAGAGCAACCTGTCGCGCTCGCGCCGCGGGGTGCTGCGCGGACTGCATTACCAGTGGCCGAATCCGCAGGGCAAGCTGGTGCAGGTGGTTGAGGGCGAGGTGCTCGATGTGGCGGTCGACTTGCGCCGAGCTTCGGCCAGCTTTGGCCAAAGCTATGCGGCCCGGTTGTCGGCCGACAACCGCCGCCTGATGTACATCCCGGAAGGCTACGCACACGGCTTCGCGGTGCTCAGCGAGCAGGCCAGCTTCGCCTATCAGTGCACCGCGCTGTATGACCGTGCCTGTGACCGCGCCGTGCGCTGGAATGATCCGACGCTGGCGATCGACTGGCTGCTGGACGCCCCCTTGCTGTCACCCAAGGACGCCGCCGCGCCGTTGCTGGCCGATCTGGCCATAGATGCGCTGCCGGTGATGGCGGCCGGATGAAGCTGCTGCTGCTCGGCGCCGACGGTCAGGTTGGCCACGCGCTCGAACGCGCGCTGTCTCCGCTCGGTGCAGTGATCGCCTGCAACCGCGATGGCAGCGGTGGGCGACGCGCGGTTGATCTCGCCACAGCGGGGCAGGTGGCCGCCGCGATCGAGCATGAGCGACCGGATTGGGTCGTCAACGCCGCTGCGTACACCGCGGTCGATCGCGCCGAGTCGGAGCCCGAACTTGCGTTCCGGGTCAATGCTGAAGCACTCACCGAGATCGCTTCCGCGGCCAGGGAAACCGGCGCGTCCGTGCTGCACTACTCGACCGACTATGTCTTTCCCGGCAATTTCGGGCGGCCGTGCCTGGAGGACGATCCCACCGGACCGCTGGGCGTCTACGGGACAAGCAAGCTGGCCGGCGAGATCGCTCTGCGCGACGGGCTGGCGCACCATCTGATCCTGCGCACCGCCTGGGTCTATGCAGCCCGCGGCAGCAACTTCCTGCGCACGATGCTGCGGCTGGCCGCCGACCGGCCCGAGCTGCGCGTAGTCTGCGACCAACTCGGCGCCCCGACGCCGGCGCACCAGATCGCCGCGGTGAGCGCGCTGCTTATCGACCGCCAGAGCGAAGCCGGTGCGGCCCGTTGGGGCTGCTATCACCTGGCCAGCGCCGGCCAGACCAGCTGGCACGGTTTTGCCACGGCCATCATCGACAGCGCGTATGCTCGTGGCTGGCTCCCACAGGCCCCGCAAGTGCTCCCGATCAGCACCGCCGAGTACCCGACCCCCGCAACGCGACCGGCCGACTCGCGCCTGGACTGCAGCAAGCTGCATGCCCAGTTCGGCCTGCGCCTGCCGGATTGGCGGGTAGGGTTGGGGCAGGTGCTGGGGGATATGGAGGGTGCGTCCCTGGGATCGCGGGCATCCCTGGGACCGCGGGCATCCCTGGGACCGCGGGCGTCCCGCCCGCAGGCTACGACAAAGCCGCAGGGCAGCAGTTCACCGCAAAGCCCAAACCCCACCCTGGGACCGCGGGCGTCCCGCCCGCAGGCTTCGGCTGGGCCGCCAAGCACCAGATCAGCGTCAAGTCTTCATGCTCCCGACCCTGAGCAGAGAGGTTACCCAACCCCAGCAGCCAACCCTCACCGTGCATGGCACTCACGCGGCTACCTACCGCATCTGGACCACCCTGGGTCAATTCAGGCCATCACTTTCCGTCTGCACGACTCGGTCCCAAGCGCCGTGGTCGACGGATGGAAGTCGGAACTGAAATGGCGCAATGGTTTGCGACCAGACGATCCAGCGGTAGTCGAACTGAGGACGCGTCTGGCGAAGTATGAGGATACGGGTGCTGGCGAATGCTGGCTCGCGAAGCCGGCCATAGCCGAACTGGTGGAGAACGCGCTGCTCCACTTTGACGGCCAGCGCTATCGACTGTTGGCCTGGTGCATCATGCCCAACCACGTCCACGTGATT
>DAIMJK010000356.1:0-3092 GCA_036722245.1 Lysobacterales bacterium | reverse complement strand
GCGGACCTGCGCTCATGCACGAGTTGTCGATCATCGTTCACGGCGCCAGTGGCCGGATGGGTCGCGAAGTATCCGCCCTGGTGGACGGTGCGTCCGATCTGAAGCTGGCCGCAAGCCTGCCTGGCGCGTGGCCAGAGTCGCCATCGGCGCGCTGTGTCGTGGTCGATTTCAGTCTGCCGGCGGCATTGCCGACGCTGCTCGAGCGCTGCCGTGACTTGCGCCTGCCCCTGGTCAGTGGGACCACCGGTCTGGATGATGCTTTGCGCTCTCAGCTGCGTGATCTGGCGGACGTCGTTCCGGTGTTGTGGGCGCCAAACTTCTCTCTGGGCGTGGCGCTGCTCAGACGCGCGTTGGCCGAGTTGGCGCGACGCTTGCCCACGAACTGGGACGCGGCGATCGTCGATCTGCATCATCGGCACAAACGCGATGCGCCCTCGGGGACGGCCAGGGCGTTGGCGCAGTTGATCGACCAGCAGCGCGCGGCAGGGTCGGGCAGCACCGATGTCGTCAGTGCTCGCCTGGGCGAGATCAATGGTGAGCATCGCGTGATCCTTGCCGGTGCCAGCGAGCGCATCGAACTGCTTCATCATGCCGATCACCGCCGGCTGTTCGCCGAAGGTGCGCTTCACGCGGCGCGCTGGCTGGTGGGCTGCGCCCCGGGCAGGTATGAATTCGAGCAAACGATCGCGTAAGCTTGCGCGCCCTTGTGCACCGCCGCCGGCTGACCGATTGGAACCAGACATGCCCAAGATCCAGACGATGCTGCTGTCTCTGATGCTGCTGGCGTGCATACCCGCCCACGCAGCTTGGGAGGTCGGGCTTGGCCATGCCGATGAGGTGCTGGATGAAACCTCGAGCACCGCCCACGTGGCCTACGTCCAGACCGGCGGACGCTTCGAGCACGTCTACACGCTCGCATACGTCCCTGGCCGCGACAGCCGGGAGTCCGGCAGGATCTCGCCCGGTACCGCAGTGCTCCTGTACACGACCCGCTTTTCGTGGCGTCAGTTCTACTTTGGCTCCGGCTTCGGCGTGGCCAGCAAGAAGGACAGCCAGGCTCTGTCGAGCTACTACCAGTTCACCCAGGCGCTGGGCTGGAAAATCAGCCCCAACTGGATCTTCGAGGTCCGGCACATCTCCAATGCCGGTTTCGAGGGGCGCAATATCGGGGAGAATCTGATTACCTTGAGTTATCGTTTTGACTGAGCGCAGGGTTGAGGGGGCAAGCTTGCTGGATTGAAGCGATCCTGAGCTACGAGCTACCGGTTGTGGCTTGGCAGGCAGGGCCCAGGGCCCAGGGCTCAGGGCCCAGGCCCAGGAATAGCCGGTCCCTGCTGTACGATGTCCTTGCTCTTCCGACCCCTCAGCCCGGCCGTACACCCTCAGCCCTGATCCAGAACCGCGTGCCCGAATTCCATCGCCCCCTGATCATTGCCCACCGCGGAGCCAGCGGCGATCGGCCGGAACATAGTCTGGCGGCGCATGCGCTGGCGATCGAGCAGGGTTGCGATGTGATCGAGCCGGATCTGGTGTTCTCGGCCGATGGCGAGTTGCTGGTGCGGCATGATCTGGGGTTGGCGCGCAGCACCGATGTTGCCAGTCGGCCGGCCTACGCATCCCTTGCCGTGGATGTTGATGGTCAGCGCGATTGGTACGCTGCCGATCTGGACTGGGCCGAGTTGCAGCAATTGTGCTGCCGAGAGCCGTGGCCGCAACGCAGTCGGGTTCGTGACGGGCATTATCGGCTTATCCGCTTCGCCGATCTGCTCGATCTGGCCGCCAGCGAGTCGCTCCGTCGCGGCCGCCGCATCGTGGTCTATCCGGAAACCAAGCATCCGGCCTGGCATCGCCAGCGCGGTCACGACTTCGTCAGCGCCCTGGCTACGGTGTTTCGCGATCGTGGGATCGAAGGGGGGGAGGCACCGGTCTGGCTGCAGTCCTTCGAGTGGGACGTGCTGGATGCGTTGAAGGCGGCCACTGGTCTGCGTTGCTTCGCTCTGATTGATCAGTCGACCGAATTCCGGCCGGTCGATCTGCGCAAGCGGTTCAGCGGTGTGGGAATTGCCAAGCAGCGCATCGATCCGCGTACTGACGAGGGCCGCCGACTGCTGGCGGCGCTGCTGGACAGCGATCTGGCCATCCACGCCTGGACCTTCAGGCACGATCTGCCCGGTGCGGGCTGGGCCAATGCGGACGAGGAACTTGGCGCCTATCTGCAACTGCCGTTGGAAGCGCTGTTCTGCGATTTTCCCGGTCGTGCGCGAGCGTTGGCAAGCGCGGTCGAATGTGGGACGGAAGTGCCGGAAGCGGGTTGAGTGGGATTTCAGGGCCCAGGGCCCAGGGCTCAGGGCTAAGAAGGTCAAGAGCAGCCAGCGTACTCGCCCTGGATCGGTTTTGGACTGGGCCCTGAGCCCTGGGCCCTGGGCCCTCAGGTCTTTGCAGGTTCCTCAAGACATCACTTTGACTCGCACCCCACCGGAGCGGCCCCCTATGCCCTGAGCCGCAATGAAGGCACAATCACCCTGTAGCCTTGCTTGATCGGGGAGTGCGCTCATGAGCAACATCGACTTCAACTCATTCCTGAAGTTGATGGTCCACAAGAAAGCCTCGGACCTGTTCATCACCGCGGGCGTGCCACCTTCGATGAAGGTGCACGGGCGTATCGCGCCGATCACCCAGACCATCCTGTCGCCGCAGCAAAGCCGCGACCTGGTGCTCAGCGTGATGACCCCTGGTCAGCGCGAGGAGTTCGAGAAGACCCACGAATGCCAGTTCGCGATCAGCCTGCAAGGGGTCGGACGCTTCCGTGTGAGCTGCTTCTACCAGCGCAATCAGGTCGGCATGGTGCTGCGCCGGATCGAGACCAAGATCCCGACCATCGACGAACTCAGCCTGCCGCCGATTATCAAGTCGCTGGCGATGACCAAGCGCGGCCTGATCGTCTTCGTCGGCGCGACGGGTACCGGCAAGTCGACCTCGCTGGCGGCGATGGTGGGCTATCGCAACCAGAACTCCACCGGCCACATCATCAGCATCGAGGACCCGATCGAGTTCGTCCACAAGCACGAGGGCTGCATCATCACCCAGCGCGA
>DAIMJK010000355.1:0-3127 GCA_036722245.1 Lysobacterales bacterium | reverse complement strand
TGAAGCAACTCGAGGAGGAAGGCAAGATCTCGGTGGCCGGCAAGACCATTGTCGTCTTCGGCCAGCAGGCCCAGCAGCCGCGCAGCGCCAGCTGAGGCGGCACCGGTGAACAGCAGTTTCGACGCCGATTTGCAGTCCTGGCGCGAGGGTGACCAGGCCGCCGCCGATCGGCTTTATGCCAGTGCCTACAACGAACTCAAGGGTGTCGCCTCACGCAGCCTGCGCGCCTATGGTCGTGGCGATCAGATGCAGACGACGATGCTCGTCAACGAGTGCTATCTGAAACTGGCCGGGAGCTCGGCCAGCGCAGAGAACCGGCGCCATTTCCTTGCCTTGTGTGCGCGTGCGATGCGTCAGATCATCGTCGACTCGGCGCGCCGCCAGCTTGCGGACAAGCGCGGTGCGGGTGAGGTCTGGCAACTGACCCTGAGCGATGCGGCGGTCGGTGCACCGGACGCGCTTGGACCCGAAGCGATTGCCGCGCTTGACCAGGCCCTGACCGATCTGGACCGGCGCGAACCGAGGCTGGCGCGGATCGCCGAATGCCGCATCTTCAGCGGCATGGACAGCGCCGAGATTGCCGCCACCTTCGGCGTTACCGAGCGCACCGTGCAGCGCGAATGGTTGCGGGTCAAGGCCTTGCTGACGATGGTGCTGAGCAACGCCAGCTGACCCCTATTCCAGCCCCGTTGCAGCACTGCGCCCCATGCCCGCCAGCCACTGCTGCAGTCGCTCCCGCTCGGCTGCAGCCAGCGCCCGTGGCCCAGGCTGCTGGCCGTCCCTGAGACCGCGCGCCAGCAATGGCGACTGCAGCCGGCGATCGCTGGCCATGACCGGACTAGCCTCCCAGCGCAGTCCCAGCGCCTCCAGCCGCATGCCGTAGAGGGACGAACAATCGGCCGGCACCTGCTCGGGCAGCTCCACGTCGAAATCCAGCAGATGGCGTTGCAGGGCCCGGTAATGCACTCGGTCGCAATCCCATTTGGTACGCTCCAGGAACTGGGCATCGGGCCGCCCGGGCAAGTCCAGCCCCGCCTCCGCACTCAACTGCAGGATCAGATCGGATGCGTGGCGGCTGCCTTCACTCAACCGCCAGGAATGCGCGGAGGTAGCGGCCGCCAGATCGTCATGGCCGAGTTCGAACAGCGCCCATGCCAACTGCTCCACCGGGTAGGCCAGCCGCGGCGAGTCCGGGCCCAACACGTCGGTGGCCAATTCCACGGCCTCCAGCAGGTCGGACAGGGAGCGCTCCCACGCCCCACCGTGCAGTGCCGCCCCGGCGCGGGTGATCAAGCTGTAGATTCGAGTATTCGGATCGGCCTGTGCGAGCGCGTCTTCATCGACTGCAGCGAGGGTCGCGTAGGCGTCCGCCGGGCGTGCCGATTCGAGCAGCATGACAGCCAGGTTGGTGCGCAGGCCTAGGGTCCGCGCATGCCTGTCGCCCAGGCGGCCGCGGGTTTCGTCGAGCAGTTCCTGCAGCTGATCGGCGGCCTGGTCGTAGCGGCCGCTCTGGCCCAGTAGCGTGGCCAGACTGTAGCGGTGCTGGAGCCAGGCCGCACGATGGCTGAGCAGGTCCGGGTCCAGATGCGCGCTGGCCGCACGATGACTTTTCAGGGCGGCCTCAAGATCGAACTTGCGGGCATGGACTTTGGCCTGCTCTGCGAGCACGGTGTAACGGAAAAGCGGGTCCATTGACGGCAGTTCTGTGGCCAGTCGAGTCAGCAGCGCATCGGCCAACTCGAAATCCCCGCGCTGCGAATGGATACTCGCCTCGACCCAGGCCAGGCGTTGAGCGGTGGCTCGATCCTGTGATGCGGGCTGCGTTGAAATGGCGGCCAGCGCGCCGTCCAGATCGCCACTGAAGGCCTGCGCCTCGATCAGCTTGGCGGCGATACGCCGACGGGTCGGGCCATTCGCACCCGCGCGGTCCAGCAGTGTGGTGGCGCGTACCAGCAGAGCCAGCTGGCTGGCCGGGTCCTGAAGGTCGGCCTGCAAATCCGCGAGTTGTTCGAGCATCTGCAGGGCGAAGGCCGGATCACCTCCGTCGTCCTGCAGGAACCGCGCCGAGGCTTGCTCGACCACCTCACTGACCGTGACCGAGCCGGGTGAGCGCTCGTAGGGATTGGCCTGGGTCAGCATCTCGGTCACCGTCGCAAGAATCTGCTCGGACCGCTGCGCGTATTGCTGCGCGCTGCTGGCCAGCAGCAGGGCAGAGACGATCGCCGTCAACAGCAGCACGGCCGACATCAGACCCAGCACGACGCCCAGCCGATGCCGCCGCACAAAGCTGCGCAAGCGATAGCCGCGGGTCTGCTTGCGCGCGCGCACCGGTTGCCGGTCCAGATGGCGCTCGATGTCCTCCCGCAGTTCGCCGACTGAAAGATAACGGTCGGTCGGTGCAAAGCGCAGACACTTGAGCAGGACGCTGTCCAGATCGCCAACCAGCGCCCGCTTGAGGCCTGGGCCCCTGGCCCGGCTGCTGGCAGGTTGCGGCAGGCAATCCGGCTTGCCGCGCGCACTGGGCAGTTCCTTCGGACCTTCATCATAGGGCCAGGCCTTGCTGAGCAGGTGATAAAGCAGCAGTCCGAGCTGATAGATGTCGCTGGCCACGCCGATCGGCCGGCCAGCCAGTTGTTCCGGCGAGGCATAGCGCAGGGTCATCGGCGCCAGTCCGGTAACGGTCGGATCCGAACGCAGACCGCCGCTTTCGTCCAGGATCTTGGCGATGCCGAAATCGATCAGGCGGACCCGCCCGGCGGCGTCGACCAGCACGTTGTCGGGCTTGATGTCGCGGTGAATGACGAAGTGCGAATGCGCCAGTGCGACCGCGTCCAGCACCTGCAGGAAGGCCTTCAGGATCGCGACCACGCCATCGGTGTGCACGTTCAGCCGCTCGTCGATGGGCTCGCCTTCGATCCGCTCCATGACCATGTAGGGGCGATCGTTGACGACGCCGACGTCGAGCAGGGTGGCGATGTTCGGATGCTGCAGCCGGGCCAGGATGCGTTGTTCGTTGAGGAAGCGCTCGCGATCCAGCGGCGACAGCACGGCGGTGCGCAGCAGCTTGATCGCCACCGGCCGGGCCAGTCCGTGAACATCGCGCTCGGCCGCATACACCGTCGCCATG
>DAIMJK010000354.1:0-3160 GCA_036722245.1 Lysobacterales bacterium | reverse complement strand
CCGTGACTGGCGTGATGTTCGCGCCATGCCTTGCTGACCGCATCGAAGTTGGCCGCCAGCGCCAGCGCCAGCGCCATCAACTGCGCCGGCAGCCAGGCCAGTGCCTCATACAGGCGGCGGCTGGCAAGACTCTGCGCATAGGGTAATTCGCCCATCAGCTCGCTACGGTCCGACAGCAGCTGAACCAGCCGGAAGCCCAGTGCCGCCACCGGGCCGAACAGGACGAACCAGAACAGCACGCCGAACCAACGCCGCAGCGCCTCGGCGAAGATCAGTTCGACCCGGTCGACGCCGCTAGTCTGGGTGGCCGCCGCTCCCAGTGCGCGCAGTGCGCGCTGACGCGCTTCCTCGTCAGTGGCTGTGGCCAGGTCTGCGACGTCCAGGTCCAGATCACGCGGACCCCAGGTGTAGAACAGGACGACCGCGGCAATCACCACGCCGAGCAGACCGAACAGTGCACCGCCCAGCAGCGCATCAATGATCAGCAAGCCCAGACAGGGCAGACCCACGCTGAGCAGCAGCCCACTGCCATGGGTCCACAGTGCATTGAGGCCAAGCCGCTCGTTGAGCCAGCCAACCCAACGCTTGAGCCAGCTGTAGTCACGCAGGCGGGTCAGCTCGGGCGCGGCGATCGCCACCGCGAGAACGATCAGCACGACAATCAGGGTCAGGGCCATGAGCTGGGATTCGCCTAGGGGCACGGGGGCATTGTAGCGGTGTCGGGGCGAGCGGGGGGCGTTGGGGGCGAGTCGGACTTCAGGGCAGGGCCCAGGGCTCAGGGCCCAGGGCCCAGTAAATCAAGAGCCGCCCCCCACCGTTCGGCGACGTACCTGGCTATCGAATTGGGCCCTGGGCCCTTGGATTGTGCAAATCCCCACAACTTCACTCTGCTTCGCAGCCCCCAGCCAACGCCTCATTCAAGTCCCGACCCGTCTGGCCTTCAAACCAGTCCTCGATCAGGCGCCGCGATACCGAAAATGCCGTCGGCAACTGCAGGTCTGCGCTTCGCACGGCGGCGACCAGAGTATGTGGGTCGAACCAGTCCGCCGTTTCCAGTTCGGGTCCGAGAACGATGCGGTCGTTGATCGCGTCGGCGGTGAATCCGATCATCAAGGCTGAGGGAAAGGGCCAGGGTTGGGAGGAATGGTAACGGCAGTTCGCCAGACGCAGACCGGCTTCCTCCATTACCTCACGACGAACGCAGTCCTCCAGGGTTTCGCCCGGTTCGACGAAGCCGGCCAGCACTGAGTAGCGCCGGACGGGCCAGATCGCCTGGCGCGCCAGCAGCAGTCGATCCTGGTGCGAAATCGCCACGATGATGGCCGGATCGATGCGCGGGAAGTGCTCGCTGGCACACTCCTGGCGCGTGCATACCAGCCGGTGACCGGCCGAATGAGCCTCGGTCGGCGCGCCACAGCGTCCACAGTAACGGTGCCGGCCACGCCAGAAGACCAGCGCCCGGGCGTAGGCGGCCAGACCGGCCTCGAAGGGAGGCAGGCTTTCCGCGCTCAGGCGCAGGTCGACCCAGTTGGCACTGTCTGCCGTCTCGATCGTCTGATCGTCGGACAGGCATTCCAGCAGATAGGTACGGCCCTGGAACTGGCCAAGAAGGCACCAGGGCAGGGCAGGGTCGGTGCGATCAGGGCGGGTCAGTAGCGCGTAACCCTGCCTGACCCGACGCAAGAGCAACTTGCCGTCGGCGCGTGCGCTGAGCCAGAGGGTGCTTTCACTATGCGCGTCGAGTTTGAAAGCGTTACGTTGCTCGCCCAGTCGATCAAGGGTCAGCGCGGCGAAGTGGTTGCGCCGACTGCGCTCCGGCCCATGCTCGAACGCCTTGCCGCAGGTCGGCTCGCACTCAGACGGCGAATGATGATCCGCAGCCACAGGTGGTCTTCGCGTTTGGATTGCGCACGACGAACTGGGCACCGCGCAGGCTCTCGCTATAGTCGAGTTCGGCCCCGTCCAGGTACTGCAGGCTGATTGGGTCCACCAGCACCGTGACTCCGCCTTGCTCGACCCGCAGGTCGTCTTCCTCGCTCCCTTCCTCGAAAGCGAAGCCGTACTGGAAGCCGGAGCAGCCGCCACCGTTGATATAGACCCGCAAAGCCAGGTCGTCACGGCCTTCCTCGGCGATCAACTCACGCACCTTTCGTGCGGCGCTGTCCGTGAGAAGTATGGGGTTTGCATGCATCGCGATCTCCATTGGGACTGACGGGGTGCAGGACGACCCCAAAAAACGTTGACAGCCGTGCCGCTCAACTCGTCCCAAGTCACTTGTACGACTCAGTCCTGATCATCCGGCTGAACCGGATCACTGCTCTGGCTGGCGTCCGGCGCGCTGAGCCGCTTGCGGGGAGCTTCCTGAAATATCATCTGGCCGCTGACTTGCGCCCCAGCGGCCATTTCCAGAACCTTGTAGTAGATATTCCCGTTCACCTTGGCCGTTGCGCCGAGTATCAGCCGTTCACTGGCAACGATGTCGCCGTCGATGGTACCGGACAGTTCCACCTGTGGCGCGTGAAGCTGGCCTTCGATGCGGCCTGCTGGACTGATCACCAGCACCGCTTCGGCATCGTCGTCGGCCTGGATGGAGCCCTTCACGGTGCCCTCCACCATCAGCCCACCGCTGAAGCGTAAGTCGCCTTCGATGACCATGCGCTGACCAATGAGCCCTTCGTAGGTGCTGGTGGCGCTCGGACGTGCCGGGCGCTTGTCGTTGCCGCTTCCAAACATCAGCTGTTCTCTTCCTTGTCGTTGGCGTCCGCCCAGGCGAATTCCCGTCTGACCGCCGATCCACCCGCCTTGGGCTTCATCGAAATCTGGATCGCGCTGGGTTCGAAGTTCTCCGGCAGCAAGATGGTGCCTTCGAGCTGCTGGAAATACTTGAAAGCGTACTGCATGTCGGGGTTGGCCGTGTCACCGGTCAGCTGATTGATTCCCAGCCGCTCCAGTTGACCGCCACGCGAACCGGTGATCGACAGCTCCACTTCGCCCTCGGCACTCTTGCCTCGCTTGAGGTTCTGCGCCAGGGTCAGTCGGTAACGATACATGCCGGCGGTGCTGGTCCCGTTGCCGTCGCGTTGCAGTTTCAGCTCGTGGATCCAGAGTCCGGGCTGTTGCGCGCCGCCCTCGATCAGCCGCTGGTAGAAGCTCACGTCAG
>DAIMJK010000353.1:0-3172 GCA_036722245.1 Lysobacterales bacterium | reverse complement strand
TCCAGCCAGCTGAGGTAAGGCTTGAGTGCGTTCATGAGTTCAGCACCACGCCGGACATGTCCTCCCACGACAGCCAGACCTGATCATTCCAGGTGAAGCGCTCGGAGGCCCAACGCTGCGAGTTGAGCACGTTCGCCAGCATGCGAGTGCCGTTCGGCAGCTTCACATGCAGCACCGAATGACTGCCCAGGTAGGCGATTTCCTCGATGCTGCCGCGGACCTTGTTGTGCGGCTGCTGCGGTTCTTCAATGCTGACCATCACCTTCTCTGGTCGCAGCGCGAGTGCCACATCCATGCCCTCAAAGCCGGTGACACCGTGGCCGACGTAGATCAGCCCATCCATGGCCGGCGAGCGGATCGTGATGTAGTCCTTCTCGTCATCGACGATCTTGCCTTCGAGCAGATTGACCTGGCCGATGAACTCGGCAGTGAAGCGCGAGTTGGGCTGCTCGTAGATCTCGTCCGGACTACCGATCTGGCGGATCTCGCCAGCGTCCATGATCGCGATGCGATGGGCCATCGTCATCGCCTCTTCCTGGTCGTGGGTGACCATTGCGCAGGTCACGCCGAGGCGCTCGATGATGTTGACCAGTTCCAGCTGCATCTGCGAGCGCAGCTTCTTGTCCAGCGCGCCCATCGGCTCGTCCAGCAGCAGCAGCTTGGGACCCTTGGCGAGCGATCTGGCAAGCGCCACGCGCTGCTGCTGGCCACCGGAGAGCTGATGCGGCTTGCGCTTGGCGAAGCGCTCCATCTGCACCAGCGCGAGCATCTCGGCGACCCGCTCGGCGATCTTCGCCTTCGGCAAACCATCCTGCTTCAGGCCGAAGGCGACGTTCTGCTCCACGGTCATGTGTGGGAACAGCGCGTAGGACTGGAACATCATGTTGATCGGCCGATCGTACGGTGCGATGCCGTTGAGCACCTGGCCGTCGACCTCGACCGTGCCGCGCGTCGGTTGCTCGAAGCCGGCCAACACGCGCAGCAGGGTCGACTTGCCACAACCTGACGCACCGAGCAGGGCGAAGATCTCGCCCTTGCGGATCGACAGATCGACGTCATCGACGGCAACGAAGCCGTCGAACTCCTTGGTCACGCCGCTCAGCTTGACGTAGCCCTCATCGCCAAGCATGTCCTGCCGCTGTGTGTTCGCCCCACCATTTTGCTGTGACATCGCGATCCCCGCGCCAACGCCTGCCCCCAAGAAAAAGGGGGCGAAGTCACCTTCGCCCCCATGTCTGATCAGCCGCTCGCCATCAGCCGCTCCGTTTTGGCGCTGATGCGAGCCGGCGGAATCATGTTCGCCTCCCTACTGACCGGTCTTGAGCGTCGTCCACAGACGCGTATAGAGACGGTCGACCTCTGGCGGCAGCACTGCGAAGGTGTACAGGCCTTTCTTCGCTTCGTCGGTCGGATAGACACCCGGATCGTTGCGGATCTCTTCATCCACCAGTGGCAGTGCGGCCGCGTTGGCGCTGGCGAAGGCAACGTAGTTCTGGATTTCGGCCATCACTTCGGGCCGCAGCAGGTAGTCGATGAAGGCGTAGGCGTTGTCGACGTGGCGGGCATCCTTCGGGATGGCAAGCATGTCGAACCACATGCCGGCGCCCTCGTTCGGAATCACGTAAGCGATTTCCACCCCGGCGCCGGCTTCCTCGGCGCGATCGGCTGCCTGCAGGATGTCGCCGGACCAGCCGACAGCGAGGCAGATGTCGCCGTTCGCCAGATCGTTGATGTACTGCGAGGAATGGAAATAGGTGATGTGCGGGCGGATCGTCTTGAGCAGTTCCTCGGCCTTGGCGATCACCGCCGGATCGAAGCTGTTCGGATCTTCGCCCAGATAGTTCAGCGCCGCCGGGACGATCTCCTGCGGAGTGTCGAGTACCGCCACGCCGCAGGCGTGCAGCTTGGCCAGGTTCTCCGGTTTGAAGAAATAGTCCCAGCTGGTGATCTCGGCGCCTTCGCCGAAAATCTCGTTCACCTTGCCGACGTTGTAGCCGATGCCGGTGGTGCCCCACAGGTACGGCACCGAGTGCGCGTTGTCGGCGTCGGTATTGGCGATCCGGCCCATCAGTTCCGGATCCAGATTGCCGTAGTTGCTCAGCCGCGACTTGTCCAGCGGCTGGAAAACGCCGGCCTGGATCTGCCGGCCGAGGAAGGACAGCGACGGCACGACGATGTCATAGCCGGTATTGCCGGCAACCAGCTTGGCCTCCAGCACTTCGTTGGAATCGAACACGTCGTAGGTGACCTTGATACCGGTCTCCTTCTCGAAGTTCGCGATCGTGTTCTCGGAGATGTAGTCGGACCAGTTGTAGACGTTGAGTTCCTTCGCCGTCTGCGCAGGCGCCGGCGCCGAATCACCAGCGGCCGTGGGCGCGGCTGCCTCTTCCTTGCCGCAACCTGCGGCAAACAGGGCGGCGGTCAAGGGCAATATCAAGAATGCACGCATGGATCTGATCTCCTTTCCTGGCTGCAAACGGAGCAAGGCGGAAGCCGCCCTGCGGTTCAATCCTTCGCTGTCGAGCCCATCAGATCGCCATGCCTATGCTCGCAGCGGTCTGATCAAGCGACTTGCGGGTTTTCTCGATCAACTCGTCAATCTCGCCCCGGCTGATCACCAACGGTGGTGAAAGTAGCATGGCATCGCCGGTTGCGCGCAGGATCAGACCATTGGCCAGAGCCCGATCCCGACACAACCCACCGACCCGCCCGCGATCGTCGAAATACTTTCGCGACGGCTTGCCCGGCACCAGCTCCAGCGCACCGACCATACCAAGGATCCGCGCCTCGCCGACCAACGGATGCTCAGCGAACGAAAGCCAACGTTCTGCCAGATAGGGTGCGATATCTTCACGTACAGTTTCCAGCACTTTTTCACTTTCCAGCAAGCGCAGATTTTCCAGCGCCACCGCGGTGCAGACCGGGTGACCGGAATAGGTGTAGCCGTGCGCCAGTTCACCGCCCTTGTCGCGCAACACCTGCGCGATGCGGTCATTGAACATCACCCCACCCAGCGGCAGGTAACCGGAAGTCAGGCCTTTGGCGATGGTCATGATGTCGGGCTGGAAACCGAAGTGCTCGCAGCCAAACCAGTGGCCGGTGCGACCGAAGCCGCAGATCACCTCGTCGGCAATCAGCAGCACGTCGTACTTGCGACAGATCCGCTCGACCT
>DAIMJK010000352.1:0-3237 GCA_036722245.1 Lysobacterales bacterium | reverse complement strand
AGCCGCCGTTGCGGGTGGTCGCAGCCGGCAAGGTCTATCGCAGCGATTCAGATCAGACCCATTCGCCGATGTTCCATCAGGTCGAGGGTTTCGTGGTCGCCGAGGACATCAGTTTCGCCGACCTGAAGGGCACGCTGAGTCAGTTTGTCAGCGCGTTCTTCGAGCGCGATTTCGAGATGCGCTTTCGGCCGTCCTTCTTCCCCTTCACCGAGCCCTCGGCCGAGGTCGACATCCGCTGGGGTGAGCGCTGGCTGGAGGTGCTCGGGTGCGGGATGGTGCACCCGAATGTCCTGCGCAACTGCGGGATCGATCCCGAGCGCTACACCGGATTTGCATTCGGGCTGGGAGTGGAGCGTTTTGCGATGCTGCGTTATGGCGTCAGCGATCTGCGTGCCTTTTTCGAGAACGACTGGCGCTTTCTGGGCCAGTTTCAGTAATTGCCGGTGCCGTGGCCGGCTGGCAACAACGGCCGGTCTGCGCGCTTGAAGGAGTCAGCTGATGCGTTTCCCCCTGTCCTGGCTGCGCGAGTGGGTGGCCGTTCCCGACGATGAGGCCGGCCTGCTGCATCGGCTGACGATGGGTGGCCTGGAGGTCGAGGCACACCAGGTCCAGGGCGCTGGCCTGGAGCAACTGGTCGTGGCCCGGATCGAAAGCTGCGAGCCGCATCCGGATGCGGACCGGCTGCGTGTCTGCAGCGTCGATGACGGCAGCGGGCAACGCTTGCAGATCGTCTGTGGCGCGCCAAACGCGCGCGCCGGTCTGCGTGCGCCGCTGGCCCGAGTCGGTAGCCAGCTGCCGAATGGCCAGGTCATCGACCAGGCCAGGCTACGCGGCGTAGCCTCCTTCGGCATGCTCTGTTCGGGTCGTGAGCTTGGTCTGTCCGACGATCACGATGGCTTGCTGGCGCTTCCCGAGGACGCACCGCCGGGTCAGTCGCTCGATCAGTATCTCGGCTATCCGGACCACATCGTCGAGTTGTCGATCACGCCGAACAGAGGCGACTGCCTCAGCATCGCAGGTCTGGCGCGCGAGACCGGCGCGTTGTACGGCGTGCCGGTGCGGCAGCCTGTGATAGCAGTTCAGGCTGTGACGCTGGAGCGCCGGTTGCCGATTCGCCTGAGCGCCGCCGAGGCCTGTCCGCGCTACTGCGGCCGCCTGATCGAGGGCTTGCGGCCGGGTCTGGCATCGCCGGAGTGGATCCAGCGGCGCCTGCGCCAATGCGGCTTGCGGCCGATCAATGCGCTGGTCGACGTGACCAACTACGTCATGCTCGAATGGGGCCAGCCCTTGCACGCATTCGACGCTGATCGGATTGCTGGCGCAATCGACGTGCGCTGGGCCAGCCCGGGTGAGCGCTTACGCCTGCTGGATGAGCGCGATGTGGCGTTGGACAGTGACATGCTGGTCATTGCCGATGACAGTGGTCCGTTGGCCCTGGCCGGTGTGATGGGAGGGGGCAGCAGCAAGGTCGTCGACGAAACCCGTACGGTCTTCCTGGAAAGCGCCCATTTCTCACCGACCGCGATCAGCGGCCGGGCGCGCCGTCTGGGGCTGCACACCGATGCCTCGCACCGCTTCGAGCGCGGGGTCGATCCAGAACTGCCGCGCCTCGCGCTGGAGCGGGCCACTGAGTTGCTGCTGCAGATCTGCGGCGGCAAGGCCGGTGCAGTGGTCGAAGCGGTCGAGACGGCGGCGCTGCCGCGGTCAGAGGCGATCGTGCTGCGTCAGCAACGATTGGAACGGGTGCTCGGTATGCAACTGCCGGCGATCGAAGTACTCGCTGCGCTGAAGGGCCTGGGGATGCAGGTGAGCGAGATCGACGGTGGCTGGCGGGCGCTGCCTCCGAGTTGCCGATTCGATCTGGCCATCGAAGAGGATCTGATCGAGGAAGTCGTGCGCCTCCATGGCTATGATCGAGTGCCGACGCACGCTCCGCGCGGCGAGATCGCGCTGATCAGCCCGTCGGAACTGTGGGTAGCTGACGATCAGTTGGCGCATGCGCTGGTCGCGCGCGGCTACAGGGAAGCAGTGTGCCTTGCCTTCGGTGCGGTCGAGACCTACCGCGCGTGGTCCTTCGGGCCGGAGTTCGCGGCGCTGTCCAATCCCCTGTCGGCCGATCTGGCAGTGATGCGTCCATCGCTGCTGCCAGGCCTCACTCATGCTCTGATCGAGAATCAACGGCGACAGATCGAGCGGGTCCGGCTGTTCGAGCTGGGCCGTGTTTTCGCCGGCTGCGACGGCGTCGAACAGCAGCATCTGGGCGTCGTCGCCTGCGGTCCGGCCTTGCCGGAGCAGTGGGGTCTGCCCGCGCGTGTGGTCGACTTCCACGATCTGAAGGCGGATGCCGAGGCGCTGTTGAGCCGTCTGGGACAGCACAATGCGGTTCAGTGGCGCCGCTCGGATCGACCGTTCCTGCATCCGGGGCGTTCGGCTGACCTGTATCTGGGTGATCGCCGCGTCGGCTGGTTGGGCCATCTGCACCCAGCGCTGTTGCGCCAGTTGGACAGCCCGCAGGAGATCATCGCGCTCGAACTGGAACTCACCGCGCTGCGTCCGCGCGCTCCGGTGCAACTGGCGGCGGTGTCGAGGCAGCCATCCGTGCGACGCGATCTGGCGCTGATCATTGATGAGGCGGTCGACTATGCACATATTCAGTCGAGCATCGCCGAACTGGGTCTGTCGGCGCTGCGAGATTTGCGATTGTTTGACGTATATCGCGGCCAGGGCGTGCCCGCTGGCTCAAAGAGTCTAGCTATCGGCTTGATTTTCCAAGAAGAGTCGCGCACCCTAGCAGAGGGAGAAGTCGATGCATGGGTCGAGGCGGTACGGCATCGATTGACGGCTGTGGCAGGGGCAAGCTGGAGGGGATGAGGTGGCGTTGACCAAGGCAGATATGGCCCGTCGTTTGTTCGAGGATGTGGGGCTGAACAAGCGCGAGGCGAAGGACTTTGTCGACGCATTCTTCGATGTGCTGCGCGAGGCACTCGAACAAGGAGACGCGGTCAAGTTGTCCGGATTCGGCAATTTCGACCTGCGCCAGAAGAATGAGCGACCAGGGCGCAATCCGAAGACCGGTGAAGAGATCCCGATTTCGGCCCGCCGTGTGGTCACCTTCCGGCCTGGCCTGAAGCTCAAGGCGCGAGTAGAGACCCATGCTGGATCCGGGCAGTAACAGCGAACTGCCGCCGATTCCGGCGAAGCGCTACTTCACGATCGGTGAGGTGAGCGACCTGTGTG
>DAIMJK010000351.1:0-3249 GCA_036722245.1 Lysobacterales bacterium | reverse complement strand
CCCGACCACATCAGTTCGACTCGCACCCGCGACCCCGACCTCACCACTCGCGGCCAGGACCATGAGCTATGATACGCGGTCACTTTCCCAGTCCCGCCCCAATGCCAAAGCTCTACATCAAGACTCAGGGTTGCCAGATGAATGAGTACGATTCGGCCAAGATGGCGGACGTGCTGGCGGCTTCGCATGGGATGGAGTTGACGGCGGCCGAGGACGAGGCGGATGTGATCTTGATCAACACCTGCTCGATCCGCGAGAAGGCGCAGGAGAAGGTGTTCTCGCAGCTGGGACGCTGGAAACAGCTGAAGAAGGATCGGCCGGGGCTGGTGATCGGGGTCGGTGGCTGCGTAGCCAGTCAGGAAGGCGAGGCGATCATCAAGCGCGCGCCTTTCGTGGACATGGTGTTCGGGCCGCAGACGCTGCACCGCTTGCCGGCGCTGCTGGAGCAGGTCCAGGGCGGCGCCAAGGCGGTCGACATATCCTTTCCGGAAATCGAGAAGTTCGATCGCTTGCCGGAGCCGCGAGCCGAAGGACCGACCGCCTTCGTGTCGATCATGGAAGGCTGCAGCAAGTACTGCAGCTACTGCGTTGTCCCCTACACCCGCGGCGAGGAAATCTCGCGGCCCTTCGACGATGTGGTTGCCGAAGTGGCGCAGCTGGCCGGGCAGGGCGTGCGTGAAGTGACTCTGCTGGGCCAGAACGTCAACGCCTACCGCGGCCCGATGGATGATGGCGGTGTCTGCGATCTGGGTCTGCTGATCCAGTTCCTGGCGCAGATTCCCGGCATCGGGCGGCTGCGCTTCACCACCTCGCACCCGGTCGAGTTCAACGACAGCCTGATCCAGGCCTATGCCGATACGCCGGCGCTGGTCAGTCATCTGCATCTGCCGGTGCAGTCCGGGTCGGACCGCGTCCTGGCGGCGATGAAGCGCGGACACACGGTGCTGGAATTCAAGCAGAAGATGCGCAAGCTCAGGCTGGCGCGGCCGGACATCACGATCTCCTCGGATTTCATCGTCGGCTTCCCGGGCGAGACCGAGCAGGACTTCCAGGCGACACTGAAGCTGGTCGAGGAGATCGGTTTCGACCAGAGTTTCTCCTTCATTTTCTCCAGTCGTCCCGGCACGCCGGCGGCCAGCCTGCCCGATCCCACCCCTGCGGCGGAGAAGAAGGAACGGCTGGCCCGACTGCAGGCGCTGCTCGACCGCCAGGCGCGGGCGATCAGCGCGGCCATGGTGGGGACGGTGCAGCGGGTGTTGGTCGAAGGGCCCAGCCGCAAGGATCCGAACCAGCTGTGCGGACGCACCGCCAACAACCGGGTCGTCAATTTCGATGCCCCTGCCCGCCTGATCGGTCAGTTCATCGACCTCCAGATCACCGAGGTGCTGGCCAATTCCCTGCGCGGCCGGGTTGATGTGGCTGAGTCGGAACTGGCCGCCTGAACCGGCCCCAGAAAGATCTCCATGCCTATTGAATCCGGCTCGCCCGAGCCACAGCCACAAAAGCTTCCACCGATGCGCGTCAATCGCCGGATGGTCGGCGAGCTCAGCCAGAGCACGCTCGCGCTGGAACCGGAAAACAACGAACGGCTGGCCAATCTGCTCGGTCCATTCGACGAACATCTGCGCCAGATTGAACTGCGGTTGGGCGTGCAAGTGCGCAATCGCGGTCATATCTTCGAGATGATTGGTACCGAGCCCGCCGTTGGCATGGCCGAGAAGGCGCTGCGCGGGCTGTTTGACGCGACTGCCGAGGAGGTCCTCGATGGCGCCCGGGTGCAGCTGATGCTGGCCGAGCTGGGCGCCAACGATCTGGCCGACACGCTTGCCGGCGAATCCCAGGAAGTGGTCATCCGCACCCGTCGCGGCATGGTCAAGGGCCGCACCGGCAACCAGCAGCGCTATCTGCACAGCATTGTTACCCACGACATCAATTTCGGCATCGGGCCGGCCGGCACCGGCAAGACCTATCTGGCCGTGGCCAGCGCGGTCGAGGCGCTCGAAAGCCAGCGGGTGCAGCGACTGGTGCTGGTGCGCCCGGCGGTCGAGGCGGGCGAGAAGCTCGGCTTCCTGCCCGGGGACCTGGCGCAGAAGATTGATCCCTATCTGCGCCCGTTGTACGACGCGCTGTACGAGATGCTGGGGGTGGAGCGAGTGGCCAAATTGGTCGAACGCAACGTGATCGAGGTGGCACCACTGGCCTACATGCGCGGACGAACGCTCAACGATGCCTTCATCATTCTGGATGAGGCACAGAACACCACCGCCGAGCAGATGAAGATGTTCCTGACCCGGATCGGATTCGGTGCCACCGCGGTGGTCACCGGCGACATGACCCAGATCGACCTGCCGCGCAAGAGCGCATCCGGTCTGCGCCAGGCGATCGAGGTGCTCAAGGGCGTCAGCGGGATCAGCTTCACCTTCTTCCAGGCGGTCGACGTGGTCCGTCATCCGCTGGTGCAGAAGGTGGTTCAGGCCTATGCGCGCTATGAGGAAGCCCAGGCGGCCAGCCCCGGACCAGGCGAAGGGCAGGGCAGCAGGTCACAGCGGGACTGATGCCGATGGCGGTTGCGGTCCAATACGCGATCGGCCGCGCCGGGTTGCCGGCGGCACGCAGCTTTCGTCACTGGATCGACAGCGCGCTGCAACGGCTCGAAAGCCCGGGCTCGCTGTGTCTGCGGCTCGTCGATGAAGCCGAGGGCCGCGAGCTCAACGCCAGCTGGCGCGGCAAGGACTACGCCACCAATGTGCTGTCCTTCCCGGCCGATGTGCAGATCGAGGGTGAGCGCTGGCTCGGCGATCTGGTCCTGTGCGCACCGGTGATCGCGCGCGAGGCCGCCGAGCAGGGCAAGCCGCTGCGCCACCACTACGCCCATCTGTGCCTGCACGGCCTGCTCCATCTGCTCGGCCACGACCACCAGACCGACGCCGAGGCCGAGGCGATGGAGGCGATCGAGATCGAGTTGCTGGCCGGGCTGGGGATGGCGAATCCGTACGCGGGGGAGAGCTGATCGCGGCAGGTAGACGCAGTCGGAAGTGCCAGGAGTTGGGAGTCGGGAGTAGGGAGTAGGGAGTAAGAGCCAGGGCGCCGCCCGCTAGCCGTCTCGAGTGCTCTTCGGCAAGATCGTTGGTGCGGGCCAACTGCTGTTGCGGTCATGCCGCGCCATCAGACACTGCGAACCGTCCCATGATTCACACTCCCGACTCCCGACTCCCGACTCCCGACTCCCGACTCCCGACTCCCGACTCC
>DAIMJK010000350.1:1571-3268 GCA_036722245.1 Lysobacterales bacterium | reverse complement strand
CGCCGGTGCGCGGTGTGTAGCGATTGACCCTGGCCAGGCCGGTGTCGATCACGTACTTCACTCGCGGCACCGTCAGCGAGGTCTCGGCAACGTTGGTGGCCAGCACGATGCGCCGCCCCGGTCCGGGCTGAAAGACTCGATCCTGCAGGGCCGAGCTCAATCGCCCGTAAAGCGGCAGCAACTCGCTGTGCTTCAGACCAGTCTTCTCCAGTTGCCGGTGCGCATCGCGGATCTCGCGTTCCCCGGGCAGGAACACCAGCACATCGGCACGCGGGTCCTCCTGATCCAGCTCGGCGATGGCTGCCGCGATGCCCTCGTAGACGTCAAGGTCCGCACCGTCTTCGCCACCGGCCAGCGGCCGATGGCGGATCTCGACCGGGAAGCCGCGTCCCTCGACCTGCAGCACCGCCGCGCCGGGAAAGTGTTCGGCGTAGTGGCCGGTGTCGAGCGTGGCCGAGGCCAGGATCAGCTTCAGGTCCGGCCGGCGCGGCAGCAATCGCTTCACATAGCCGAGCAGGAAGTCGATGTTGAGCGAGCGTTCGTGCACTTCGTCGATAATCAGCGTGTCGTAAGCGCGCAGATCACGATCACCCTGGGTCTCGGCCAGTGCGATGCCGTCGGTCATGAACTTGATTCGGGTTGCCGGCCCGATCTGCTGCTGGAAGCGGACCTGGTAGCCGACCAGTTCGCCCAGCGGCTGGTCAATCTCGTTCGCGACTCGCCGCGCCAGACTGCGCGCGGCGATCCGTCGCGGCTGAGTGACGCCGATCAGACCGCGACCGCCGCGTTGCGCGGCCAGGCACAGTTTGGGCAATTGGGTGCTCTTGCCGCAGCCGGTCGCGCCGGCGACGATCAGCACCTGATGGCGGGCGAGCAGGCGCTGAAAGTCCTCGGCGCGCTGGACCATCGGCAGCGACTCGTCAAAGCGCAGCGTGGGCGTTGTGCGCAGACGGGCCTCGACTTCGGCGCTGGCGGCCTCGATATCCCGCGTCAGTGTCGCCAGTGCTGCCTGGTCGCCGGAGCGCAGCTTGCCGAGCCGACGCTGCAGGGTCGGCCACAGGCGGGCCGGGACCTGGGCCAGACGGGCTCGCAACTTAGTTTCTGGCATCATATAAGATGTCTATAGAAAAGATAATTACAATAGATTTCATATTTAAGGTTGGCTCCGCTAAACTCGGCGTAGTCGTTGATGGAGGCGAAGATCATGCAGATCAATATCGGTATTCCGACCGAACAGCGCGAACAGATCGCCGAGGGTCTGTCACGTTTGCTCGCCGACAGCTACACCTTGTACCTGAAGACCCACAACTTCCACTGGAACGTCACCGGGCCCAGTTTCAGCACGCTGCATACGATGTTCGAAACCCAGTACACCGAACTCGCCCTGGCGGTCGACGAGATTGCCGAGCGGATTCGTGCTTTGGGTGTTTTCGCACCGGGTTCGTATCGACAGTTCGGTGCCCTGACGACGATCGAGGAAGAAACCGAGGTGCCCACAGCGAAGGAAATGATCCGCCTGCTGGTCGAAGGTCAGGAAGCGGTCGTGCGCACCGCCCGCAGTATATTCCCGGCCGCCGATGCCGCCGGTGACGAACCCACCGCCGATTTGTTGACCCAACGGATGCAGATCCACGAGAAGAACGCGTGGATGTTGCGGAGTATGCTGGACTAGAGCGTGGCTGAGGGCTGAGGGCTGA
>DAIMJK010000350.1:0-1561 GCA_036722245.1 Lysobacterales bacterium | reverse complement strand
AGCCAGTTCCAGTTCCAGTCAGGAGCAACGCACTCCCGCGCGACGACCCGAGTGCAACTCGGGGTTCCGATAAGGCCGGCGCACTAAATGGAACCCCGAGTTGTACTCGGGCAACAAGGTCAGGCGACGCCGGTAGTCGGCTGACGCATCGAAGCTCGATCGCAAGCCAAACGATGCGTCGCTGCGCGACGACCCGAGTGCAACTCGGGGTTCCCGGTGAGGCCGGCGCTGACGTCCTACGCGCTCAACTGCGGCTCTTCTGATCCCTCAGCCCTCAGCCCTGTTCTCCTGCGCTCACCAATCGATACACTGCGCAGCCCTTCCAGTGAGCCCGCCCATGTCCCCATTTCAACCGCCGGTCCGATTGCTGCTGGGGCCTGGTCCTTCCGATGTGCCCGAGCGGGTACTGAGCGCCTTGGCGCGGCCGACCATTGGTCATCTGGATCCGGCCTTCGTCTCGATGATGGATGAGCTGAAGGCCATGCTGCGGCGGGCTTTCCGCACGCATAACCGGCTGACGATTCCGATCTCGGCGCCGGGATCGGCCGGGATGGAAGCATGTTTCGTCAATCTGATCGAGCCCAGCGACACGGTGATCGTGTGTCAGAACGGCGTCTTCGGCGGCAGGATGAAGGAGAACGTGCTGCGTGTGGGCGCTACGCCGGTGTTGGTCGAGGATGCCTGGGGCAGCGCGGTCGATCCGGACAAGGTACGCGATGCAATCCGTGCCAATCCCCACGCCAAGGCGCTTGCCTTCGTGCACGCCGAGACCTCCACCGGGGCGCGCTCGGACGCCGCGCTTTTGTGCGGGCTGGCGACTGAGGCTGGCATGCTGAGCATCGTCGATGCGGTGACCAGTCTGGGCGGCATTCCGCTGGAAGTGGACGGCTGGGGCGTCGATGCGATCTATTCCGGCTCGCAGAAATGCCTCTCGGCCCCGCCCGGGATCTCGCCGCTGAGCTTCAGCGAACGCGCGCTGGCGGTGCTGAAGGCACGCAACACGCCGGTGCAAAGCTGGTTCCTGGACCTGAGCCTGATCATGAACTACTGGGAAGGCGAGGGCGCCCGCAGCTACCACCACACCGCGCCGGTCAACGCGCTGTACGGCGTTCACGAAGCCCTGCTGATACTGCACGAAGAAGGGCTGGAGCGGGCCTGGGTGCGCCATCAGGCCAACCACGAGCGTTTGCGCGACGGTCTGGCGGCGATGGGCCTGGAACTGCTGGTCGCGCCGGCTGCGCGTCTGCCGCAGTTGAACGCTGTGCGCGTGCCAGACGGCGTCGACGAAGCCGCTGTGCGTCGTCGATTGTTGAACGAGCACAACATAGAGATCGGCGCCGGTCTGGGCGCACTCGCCGGCAAGATCTGGCGCATCGGGTTGATGGGTCATAGCAGCGACCCGGCCAAGGTGGATAGGGTGCTCGGAGCGCTGAATGAAACTCTTGTGCGCGAACAGGGTTCAGCGAGGTAATGGACCAAGGGCCCAGGGCCCAGGGCCCAGAAGAGCGGCGGCACAGCGGTTCCTTCTGTGCCCTGGGCCCTGTCCCTATGCCTCAGGTCC
>DAIMJK010000349.1:0-3307 GCA_036722245.1 Lysobacterales bacterium | reverse complement strand
CTCAAGCAGCTCAACGGCCGGCTGGAAACGGCACTGGCCCGGCTGGCCGAGCTGGAAGACAAGCTGGCGCTAAGCCGTGACAAGCGTTCGAAACTGGAGCAGCGCCAGGCCGACAACGAGCAGCTGGCCGAACAGATCGGTGCCTTGCTGGCAGTCGAGCCGGAAGCGGCGCTGGCCGATGCGCAGATCGATGCGTTGCGCAACGAGGCCCTCGGCGAGCACGCGCTGACTATCGAGTCGTCCGGCGCGCGCGAACAGGAACTGCGCAACTGGCTGCAGACCCGCATCGACGCCGAGGACAAGCGACTGAAGTCCCTGAGCAACCGAATCACCCAGGCGATGATGGTCTTCTGCCAGCAGTTCCCGCTCGAGAGCGCCGAGTTCGACGCTCAGGTCGAAGCGGCCGGCGAGTACCGCAGCCTGCTGACGCGGCTGTCCAGTGATGATCTGCCGCGCTTCGAGGCGCGCTTCAAGGAATTGCTGCACGAGAACACGATTCGCGAGGTCGCCAATTTCCAGTCGCAGCTGGCGAAGGAACGCGAAACGATCAAGGAACGGATCGGCCGAATCAACGACTCGCTGACCCAGATCGACTACAACCCGGGCCGCTACATCGTGCTGGTCAACCAGCCGACACAAGACGCCGAGGTGCGTGACTTCCAGAGCCAGCTGCGCGCCTGCACCGAGGGCGTGCTCGGCGAGGGCGAGGACAGTCAGTATTCCGAGGCGCGCTTCTTGCGCGTGAAGGAGATCATCGAGCGGCTGAAGGGGCGCGAGGGCGTGGCTGAGGCCGACCGCCGCTGGACCGCCAAGGTGACCGACGTGCGCAACTGGTTCCTGTTCGCCGCCAGCGAGCGCTGGCGCGAGGACGACAGCGAACACGAGCACTACTCAGACTCCGGCGGCAAGTCCGGCGGTCAGAAGGAGAAGCTCGCCTACACCATCCTCGCCGCCAGCCTGGCCTACCAGTTCGGGCTGGAGTGGGGCGCGGTGCGCTCACGCAGCTTCCGCTTCGTGGTCATCGACGAAGCCTTCGGCCGTGGCTCGGACGAGTCCGCCCAGTACGGCCTGAGCCTGTTTCGCCAGCTCAACCTGCAGCTGTTGATCGTCACCCCGCTGCAGAAGATCCACGTCATCGAACCGTTTGTGGCGCACGTCGGCTTCGTCAGTAACGAGGATGGACGGGCTTCGAAGCTGCGGAATCTGAGCATTGCGGAGTATCGGGAGGAGAAGGCGAGGCGGGAAGCAAAAGTGGAGGGTGGATGAGATCAAGGGCCCAGGGCACAGGGCACAGGGCCCAGAAAAGCCGCCCAGGTCCGTCGCAGCTTTCGGGTGTACCTGAGATTGCAAACGAGCGCAGAGCCCCGCCTGGGAGCGCTGGCATCCTGCCGGCTAAAGGTCCCGAGCGGAGCATGAAACTCGGAGCTACCGAACACGACGATCAAGCGCCTTGAAGCCCTACAATGATTGCCATAGCCAGACTCGGATTCGGCGTGATCTTCGGAGCTTGCGATGCGACGGCCGCCTCGTTGGGCTAGCCCCTGCCAGAATATGCTGCTGCCGACGCTCAGGTGACCAAAGAGCCCCTTCTTCATGACCCAAGCTCAAGCTGCGTCGACGCTGCTGCGCCTGCACCAGGCCAGCAAGTGCTATCGACGCAACGCGCAAACCATACAAGCCCTGCAGGACTTCGATCTGAGCGTCGCGCCCGGTGAGATCGTTGGCCTGCTGGGGCCCAACGGCTCCGGCAAGACCACCCTCATCAAGCTGATCACCGGCCTGTGCGGTGCGGACCAGGGCAGCCTGCAGTGGCGCGATGGCCCCACCCAGCTCGCCGGCGAGCCCGGCCCGCATCTGCGCGAGATGGGCGTGCTGCTGGAGGGGCGAGGCGCGGTCTACGATCGCCTCAGCACCTTGGAAAATGCCCGTTACTACTGCGCGCTGCGCGAAGCACATTTCGACGCCGACGAGTTCGAGCGACTGGCAGCGCTGCTGGCGCTGGCGGACGTACGCGCGCCGGTGCGTCAGCTTTCCACCGGCAACAAGCTTCGCGCGGCCCTGCTCGGCGCCCTGATCCATCGGCCGGCGCTGGTGTTGCTGGACGAACCGACACTCGGGCTGGACCTGGAAGGCGTCGAGCGTCTGCAGGCCTTGCTGCGCCAGGGTGCTGCGCAGGGCCAAGCCTTCCTGCTGAGCTCGCATGACCTGCATTTCATCGAGCGTCTGTGTCCGCGCATCGTTTGCATCCACACGGGCAAGAAACGCTTCGACGGCCTGCGCAGCGAATTCGTCCAGCAACAGTACGTCTATCGATTGATCGTGCAGCCCGGATCGGCCGAACTGCCGGCGCCACCCATCTGGCTGCTCGATCGGCACTGGGTAGCGCAGGCAGACAAGCACGCGCTCGCCCTGCGGGATCACGCCGAGGCCTGCCGACTGTTGGCCGAATGGCAGTCTTTGCTGCCGCAGTTCGGCAGTCTGGAGCTGCGGCGGGTCGAATTGCGTGAGCATTACCTGCAATTGCTGGAAAGCGGGAGCGCCGCATGACGCAGAGCAGCCTGCCTGCGCGCATTGCCCGCCATCTGCGCAACGAAGCAAGGCGCTCGCTTTATCTGGCCAGACGCTACTGGATCGAGAGCCTGCTCGGCCTCGGCCTGATCCTGAGCCTGTTCGGCGGTCTGCTGTACGCGGTGCTGGAGGCCAGTGACAGCAGCCTGGCCGCAGGCGGCGCCGACGGCCTGATTGCCGGCTTCGCCATCTGGCTGTTTGCCAGCGCCGCCGCTCAGGGCTCCAGCAGCGAGATCATGCAGGAAACCGAGCAACGGTCGCTGGAGCAACTCAGCCTCGCACCGATACGGCTGGACACCTTGCTGGCCTTGCGGCTGCTGCTGGATCTGCTGATGGGGCTGACCATGCTGATGCTGACCCTCGGCGCGGCCCATCTGCTGACCGACGGCCGCGTGACACTGAGCCCCGCGGTACTAGGAATCGCCATTTTGGGCGTCCCGGCACTTGCGGGGGTGGGCTATGCACTGGCCGGTGTGATGCTGCTGGTCAAGCGCGGCGAGGTGCTGGTGATGATCGGCTTTCCCTTGTTGATCGGCCTGATCGCCTTGCCGGCCTATCCGGTCAACGCCTTGGCCTGGCTACCCTACGCGCTATGCGCTGCGGCCGCCCGTGCTGCGGCGGCCGGTGCCCAGATTCCCTCCGATGTCTGGGGCTGGATCGCCCTGAACGGCGTGCTTTATCTGATCGCAGGCCGCCATGTGTTCAATCGACTGCTGCGGCGCTCGCGCGAACTGGGGGT
>DAIMJK010000348.1:0-3325 GCA_036722245.1 Lysobacterales bacterium | reverse complement strand
GTCGCGATGCAGATGCGCGTGGACCGTGACGGCGAAACCTATCCGATACTCGAGCGCCGGGTCGAGTTGCGGCGCGAGGCGAGCGGCGAGAGTCTGGAACAGGGTACGCGTGCGTTGAGCGAAGCGCTCGACGCGGCCCTGATCGAGTTTTCCGCGGAACTGGAAACGGTGCTGGAAGCTCGCCGCAGCGCGGCCGCTGCCGAGGCCCCAGCCCCGACCGAGCGGTCCTGAGGCCTGCGAGCTTCGACCAACCGGCCCGGGAGATCGTATGGCACAGCAAACCACCTGGAGCACAGCTCAGCTGGCCGTGCTGCAGGCGTTGGAGATCCCGCTCCATGTTCGTCGTGCTCAACCGTCCGGGCGCGCGGAAGTCGAGTCTGCGCCGGGCTGGCGGCTGCGTGGTCAGGCCGACCAGCTTGCCGCGTTGCAGCAGCTGCGCTGGTACATCCAGCTGTGCCGGTTTCAGCCACCGGATGAATTGCAGCCTGCCGCTGAACCTGCCCCGGTCATCGTCGTGGGAGACCAGACCCTGCCCCTGGAAGGCGATCCAGCACGCCCGTCGGCCGCGGTCAAACGCTTGATCTATCAGGCGCTGCGGGCCGGGCGCCGCTGAAGATCGCCGATGCGTCCGCAGCTTCGTGCCGCCCGCCCCGAGGACCTGGAGGCGATCTACCAGCTGGAACAGCGGGCCTACCCCTATCCGTGGTCGCTCGGCATGCTGCGTGACTGCCTCAAGGCCGGCTACGAGCTGTGGCAACTGGAGGACAGTCAGGGGCTGATCGGTTACGGCATCCTCTCGGCTGCCGGCGGCGAGGCCCATCTGCTGAACCTGTGCATTGCACCGGAACGACAGGGTCAGGGTCATGGCCGCCGCCTGCTGGCGCGGCTGATCGATCTGGCTCGCTGGCATCATGCCGAGCGGCTGTTTCTGGAAGTGAGGCCGAGCAACCATCGTGCAATCGACCTGTACCTGCGCTGCGACTTCTCCGAAGTCGGCCGCCGGCCCAACTACTATCCGTCAGCGGCCGGCCGCGAGGACGCGGTGGTGATGGCTCTGGAGTTGGTGCACGACGATCCCTGGGCCGTCGATGCGCGCTGATTTCGCTGCGCCGATGCTGTTCGGTGCCTCGTCCCAGGTCGGCGAGGCGCTGCTGCCGCGGCTGGTCCAGGCCGGTTACCGGCCGCGCGCAATCAGTCGGCGGCCGCCGCCCTGCTCGACCGCAGGTGTGGACTGGGAGATCGGTTGTTTCGGCAGTACCACCCAAGCCTCGACTGCGGTGCTCAGCCTGGGGGCGCTGCTGCCGTTCGCGATCTGGCTGGAGCGGCAAGCGCCGGGGACGGTCCGGCGGGTGATCGCGGTCAGTTCGCTATCGCTGCGTCACAAGCGCGGTTCCAACGACCCGGCCGAACGCCAGGTCGCCGAACTGCTGACCGAGGGTGAGACGCGCCTTTGCGCGGCGGCGGCCAGCCACGGCGCAGACTGGTGTCTGCTGCGACCGTCGATGCTGTACGGCCTGGGCCGCGACGGCACGGTCGGGCGGGCACTGGCCTTCGGTCAGCGCCGCGGCTGGCTGCCGGTCCCAGTGCCCGCCGCGGGACTGCGCCAGCCGCTGCATCTGGACGATCTGGCCGGCGCGCTGCTGCAATGCCTGGAAGGCGCCGGCAGCGGCCAGACGCTGGAACTGGGTGGCGGTGAACGTCTTGCGCTGGCTGATCTGCTCGAACGCGTGGCGCTCGCGCTGCCCGGTTGCCGTGCGCTCCGGCTGCCCGCCACGCCGCTGCGCTGGGCCGCCGCCGCACTCGCGCCGTTCGCCTCTGGCGCCCGTGGTCTGCAGGCGATCCTTGACCGCGCCGATCAGGACCAGTTGCCTGACGAGGGACTCACGCGGCGCGTGCTGGACTGGCGCCCGCGCCGGTTCGAGCCGGGCTGAGCGAGACCCCTGATTGAGCACCTACCGACTGCAAGTACACGCCTCAATGAACGAGATCGCGGCGGCCGACTGGGACCGGCTGCGCACCGACGATCAGCCTTTTCTGGCCCACGCCTTTCTGGCCGGACTGGAGAGCAGCGGCAGCCTGCGGGCCGAACTGGGCTGGACGCCATTTCCGTTCACCCTGCAACTGGACCGCCGGATCGTCGGCGCGGCGCCGGCCTACCTGAAGACCAACTCGCACGGCGAGTTCGTGTTCGACTGGGCCTGGGCACGCGCCTTCGAGCAGCACGGGCTGCGCTATTACCCGAAGCTGCTCATCGGTATCCCCTACACGCCGGTCAGCGGTCAGCGCCTGCTGGTCGAGCCCGGCGCGGCAGCGGCGGCCCATCGCCAGGCGCTGGTGCGCGGGCTGCTGCAACTCGTCGACCAGCAACGGCTGTCCTCGGCGCATATCAACTTCCTGCCAGAAATCGACGCCGCCGCCTTCGCCCACGATCCCTGGCTGCCACGCGGGGATTTGCAGTTCCATTGGCGCAATGACGGCTATCGCGATTTCGAAGACTTCCTCGACCGCTTCAGCAGCAAGAAGCGCAAGAACCTGCGCGCCGAACGCAATCAGGTCGCCCGTGCCGGGATCGACTATCGCTGGATCAATGGCGACCAGATGCCCGATCCGCTGTGGCCGCAGATCCACGCCTTGTACTGCGATACCTTCGAAGAAAAGGGCAATACGCCGGCGCTAACCGAGGCCTTCTTCCGCCATCTGGGCCGAACCCTGGGCGCCGGGCTGCTCGCGATCACCGCCTGGCGCGACGGCGAACTGTTTGCGATGGCCTTGTGCCTGCGGGATCGCCAGGCCCTGTATGGTCGCTACTGGGGCTGTCGCGAGCCCCTGCCCGGGCTGCACTTCGAGACCTGTTACTACCAGGGCATCGAGTACTGTCTGGCCGAAGGTCTGCAGCGCTTCGAACCCGGCGCCCAGGGTGAACACAAGCTCGCCCGCGGTTTCCTTCCGGTCCGGACCAGATCGATGCACCATCTGCGTCACCCGGACTTCCGCCGCGCCGTACGCCAGGCGCTGGACCAGGAACGCAAGGCGATGCGCAGCTACGAGGAGGAACTTTGGTGTCATACGCCATTTCGGCAGCCGGCTTAGATCGAAGCGCCCATGGTGTTGGGCGCCTTGAACGACTGCGGCGATCTGGTTCAGGGCCCAGGGCTCAGGGCCCAGGGCCCAGCTTCAAGCCGGCAAAGCCAGCGCTGCTGGACCCTGTGTCCCGTGCCCTGGGCCGTGATGCCAAAGGACGCGCCGAGCCAGACAGACCGACAAGGCCCCGCCGCCAGCCGGCTCTTCTGGGCCCTGTGCCCCGTGCCCTGGGCCCTTGTGGTGC
>DAIMJK010000347.1:0-3337 GCA_036722245.1 Lysobacterales bacterium | reverse complement strand
GCTACATCCTGAACACCCCAAACCCCTCCCGCTCGATCGGCGCATTGAAACTCGCCGACAGCGCCAGGCCAAGCACGCGGCGGGTGTCGACCGGGTCGATGATGCCGTCGTCCCAGAGGCGGGCGCTGGCGTAGTAGGGGTGGCCCTGGCGTTCGTACTGCTCGCGGATCGGGCTCTTGAAGCTCTCCTCAGCCTCGGCTGACCAGTCATCGCCCTTGCCTTCGATCTGGTCGCGCTTGACCGTGGCGAGCACGCTGGCGGCCTGTTCGCCACCCATCACGCTGATTCGCGCGTTTGGCCACATCCACATCAAGCGCGGCTGGTAGGCGCGGCCGCACATCGCATAGTTGCCGGCGCCGAAGCTGCCACCGATGACCACGGTGAACTTCGGCACATGCGAGCAGGCCACCGCGGTGACCATCTTGGCGCCGTCCTTGGCGATGCCGCCGTTCTCGTACTTGCGCCCGACCATGAAGCCGCTGATGTTCTGCAGGAAGACCAGCGGGATGTTGCGCTGGTTGCACAACTCGATGAAATGCGCGCCCTTGAGCGCGGATTCGGCAAACAGGATGCCGTTGTTGGCGATGATGCCGACCGGATAGCCCCAGATATGAGCGAAGCCGGTGACCAGCGTCTTGCCGTAGCGCGCCTTGAATTCGTGCAGCTCGGAACCGTCGACGATTCGCGCGATGACCTCGCGGATGTCGAAGGGGTAGCGGGTATCGCGCGGCACGATGCCGTACAGCTCCTCAGCCGCAAACAGCGGCTCGCGCACGGCGCGGGTCACCACGGGGAGTTGCTTGGGCCGGTTCAGGTGACCGACGATCTCGCGC
This sequence comes from Lysobacterales bacterium, assembly GCA_036722245.1. Classification (GTDB taxonomy): domain Bacteria; phylum Pseudomonadota; class Gammaproteobacteria; order Xanthomonadales; family SZUA-5; genus JAWLAT01. The sequence continues at coordinate 2,504 of DAIMJK010000347.1, read as the reverse complement.
GCGATGGCGAGCGCGTGTTCGTCGTTGTCGGCGAAGTGGTCGGTCACGCCGGAAACGCTGCAGTGCACTTCGGCGCCACCCAGCGATTCGGCATCAACCACCTCGCCGGTGGCTGCCTTCACCAGCGGTGGCCCGCCGAGGAAGATCGTGCCTTGCTCCTTGACGATGATGCTCTCGTCGCACATCGCCGGCACATAGGCGCCGCCAGCGGTGCACGAGCCCATCACCACGGCGATCTGCGGAATATTGCGCGCCGACAGCCGGGCCTGGTTGTAGAAGATCCGGCCGAAGTGATCGCGGTCGGGAAAGACTTCGTCCTGCAGCGGCAGGAAGGCGCCGCCGGAATCGACCAGATAGACGCAGGGCAGGTGATTCTCCAACGCCACTTCCTGTGCCCGCAGATGTTTCTTCACGGTGATCGGAAAGTAGGTGCCGCCCTTGACGGTGGCGTCGTTGGCTACCACCACGACCTCGATGCCATTGACCCGACCGATGCCGGTGATGACCCCGGCGCAGGGTGCCTGTTCGCCGTACATGCCGTGGGCGGCCAGCGCGGACAGTTCGAGAAAGGGACTGCCGGGATCGAGCAGCGCACGGATGCGCTCGCGCGGCAGCAGCTTGCCGCGCTCGGTGTGCCTGGTGCGCGCCGCTTCGCCACCGCCCAGTGCGGCTTTTGCCATGACCTGCTTGAGGTCGACGACCAGCGCGCGCAAGTGCTCGGCATTGGCCTGGAACTGGGGGTCGCGCGGGTCGATCTGGCTGTGCAGTTGGGGCATGGTGATCTTGATGGCTGAGAATGGGCGCGCCAAGCATAGGCGGGCAGGTGGTCGGACTCAAACACAAGGGCTTTGCGCGGAGCGGGTATGCTTGGCGATCTACGATCCAAACCAGGAGCGTCACGAGATGTCCAACCGATTCCGCCGCTTGCTGCTGCTGACCCTGGCCGGCACGCTCAGCGCTTGTCAGCCCGCCACCGAGGCCACCTCAGAGACGACCGCGCCGGCAACGCCAGCGACCGCGGCGACGTCTGCCCCGGCGCCGTCGGTGCCACCAGAAACGGTCAACAGCCAGATCGGAGCGCTTCAGCTCGACACCGTCGCCAGCGGCCTGCAGCACCCGTGGGGACTGGCCTTCCTGCCCGATGGCCGGATGCTGGTAACCGAGCGCGTCGGCACATTGCGCATCGTCGCGGTCGACGGTGAGGTGTCCGATCCGCTGGCCGGCGTGCCGCCGGTGGTGGCCGAAGGTCAGGGCGGATTGATGGATGTCGCGCTGTCGCCGCAGTTCGATGATGACGGACTGGTCTACCTGAGCTACTCCGAGCCCGGCGAAGGCAAGCTGGCCAGTACCGCGGTCGCGCGTGGCAGGCTGGAAGGCAATGGACTGGTCGAGGTGGAGGTGATCTTCCAGCAGGCGCCGAAGCTGGATACCCGGCACCACTTCGGTAGCCGGCTGGTGTTCGACGACGACGGCTATCTGTTCATCACGCTGGGTGATCGCGGCGTGCGACCCACCGCGCAGGATCTTTCCAGCCACATGGGTGCGGTGGTGCGCATCCATCCAGACGGGCGGGTGCCGGAAGACAACCCCTTCATCGGCCAGCAAAACGTGCTGCCGGAGATCTGGTCCTATGGTCATCGCAACCAGCAGGGCGCTGCGCTCAACCCCTGGTCGCGAGTACTGTGGACCAACGAGCACGGCCCCAGGGGCGGCGATGAGATCAATATCCCGCAGGCCGGCAAGAACTATGGCTGGCCGTTGATCACCTATGGCATCAACTACTCAGGTGACCCCATCCCCGAGGCGGTTGGCAGCGAGCGCGAGGGGCTGGAGCAACCGCTGCACCATTGGCCGGTGTCTCCGGGCATCAGCGGTATGGCTTTCTATGATCACCCCCGCACGCCAGCCTGGCAGCGCAGTGTCTTCATCGGCGCACTGGCCCAGACATCGCTGCTGCGACTGACCCTCAACGAGGCCGATCAGATCACCGGCGAGGAACGTTTGCTGAGCAATCGCGGCGAGCGCATCCGCGATGTGCGGGTCGGTCTGGACGGCGCGCTGTATCTGCTGACCGACAGTCCGCAGGGGAAGTTGTTGCGGTTGGCACCGGCGAATTGATCGGGCGTGTGCTGCGGCACCCCAGCCAGGGCTGAGGGGTCAGAGAAAGTCTCTGGCGACCGAATCACGCCGGATTCATGAAGCCCAGGTCCGGCGCGGCGAAGTTGCCGATATTGGGGAACACCAGCGGGCGGTCGCTGTCTGGCAGGCCGTACCAGCGGGCCAGGGTCGCCGCGTACTGGTCGACCGAGGTGGTCGGGATCAGCTGACCCCAGCCGGCATCGTCCGGACCTTCGACCTGCAGATCGGGGAATTGGCCGTAGTAGCGCTGACCACGCACGGCGCCGCCGACGACGATCTGGTGCGCGCCCCAGCCGTGGTCGGTGCCGTCGCCGTTGATACTGATGGTGCGGCCGAACTCCGATGAGGTGAAGGCGGTCACGCTG
>DAIMJK010000346.1:0-3424 GCA_036722245.1 Lysobacterales bacterium | reverse complement strand
CTTGGCTCTTGCCTGAAACGTAAAACGTAAAGCCCGCTCTTATCCCACCTTCGCCAGCAAGCGCTCACTGACCGTCTGCGCCACCTTGTCGCGCAAGTAGAGCGGCTGTGCTTCGGCGGGGGCATGCCAGCGGCCGCTCGCAAGTTCGCGCCTTGCCAGCGGCAGCAGTGCTGCAGCGCTGGGATAGCGGGGTTGGGGCTGAATCTGCACGCGCTCGCCGAGTTGCTCCGTGAGGGCCTCGCGGTAGGCCGACCAGCCGCTGCCGGCGACCCACCAGGTCTCGCTACCGGGCAGACGGACGCGCTCGGGTGGCAGCACACGCTCCTCATCAAGGGCACTGACCAGGCCCTCGCTGTCGCTGCGATACAGGCCCAGATAGATCTCGCCCATGCGCGCATCCATCATCGCGGCGATCGGCTTGCCCAGTGCGGCGCCGACTTCGGCCTGCGCCAGGGCGGCCAGGGAGGACACCGGCAGGACCGGTCGGGACAATCCGAAGGCCAGCCCCTGCGCGACCGACGCCGCCAGCCTGACACCGGTGAAGGCGCCCGGTCCGCGGCCGAAGGCGATGCCGTCGATGCTGCGTTTGCTCAAACCGGCTTCGAGCAGCAACTCGTCGATCATCGGCAGAAGCAGCTCTGCATGCCGGCGCGGTGCGACCTCGAACCGCTCCAGGGTCCGGTCGGGCAAGCCCAGTGCGACGGAGCAGGCTTCGGTGGATGTGTCGATGGCAAGAATAATCATGGCTTTAGCGCATGTTCTTGATAGTGAGTATAGCTTAGACCCGTCAGCGGCATCTGTCAGGGCAAGGGCGGGGCGAAATGCGGGCAACGAGTACGAGGACGCGGACTGTTGCTGACCGGGGTCATGCTGATTCGTTCCCCAGGAGTCTTTCGCGAAGTGGGTCGCGGTTTATGAGCGGGGGTCTTGCGGGCGGGATACCCACTTCCCCAGGGATGATCAAGAGCGTGGGCGGGACGCCCGCGGTCCCAGGGAAAGGCGACATTGCTGTCTACTGGCTACTGGAACTGGCTACCGGAACTGCCCTACTCAGCGATCGGTCAGGCTCAGGCCCGGCAAGGCCCGCAACGGATCGGTGCCGAAGACCTGCGACGGCGTGCACCAGCCCTCGGGGGTGGCGCCGCAGAGGACGCGTTCGATCGCGTAGAGGGCGCAGATCACGGTCAGGTCGTAACCATCCGGACCGCTGAGCAGGCTGCTGGCGCGGGTGCCGACGTCGTTGACGACCTCGCCGTAGTACCAGCTCTTGCCGCGGGCACGTTCCTTTGCGCTGGGCCCGACCGGGCGCGAGTTGACGTAGCGGTCGAGCAGACGCGCGAGCGGACCGCTGTTGATCAGGTTGCGGTAGCGCATGGCCATCTGCAATGGGCCAGGTACCGCGGCGAAACAGGAGATGAACTGCAGTCCGGTGCTGATGCCGGCGCTGAACAGATCCCCGCGCCACGGAAAGCTGATCGCCTGGCGTTTGCCGCCGGGGCCGAAATTGAACTCCCTGGTTTCCAGAGTCAGTTCCACCGGCCGCAGCTGACCCCCTTCGCGGGCAAAGGCCTGGTTGCGGAGGGACTCGACCAGGGTGCGTAGCGAGCCGCGCGAGAGCTTGGCGGCATCGGTGGCAAAGGCCAGGGTCAGGGTCACCGCCGACGGCAGGCGCTGCTTCAGATGCAGGGCCAGCGCATCGCTGGGCAATACGCCGTTGCCGACGCCGGGCAGCAGCAGCACGCCGTTGTCGCGAGCGCGTTCGTCGAGACGATGAAGCGAGCGGAAGTCACCCACTTCACTGGAGATATCCAGGTAGTGCACGCCAAGCCGCAGGCAGGACTGGGCCAGTCCGTTGGCGGTGAGCGAGAACGGTCCGGCGCAGTTGAGCACCAGTCGCACACCCATCAGACCCTTCTCGATGGTCGCCCGGTCTTCCATCCCAAAACAGCGCGTCGGTCGATCCAGTTCAGCGCTCAGCGCGTTCAGTCTGGCCTCGTTGCGTCCAGCCAGGATCACCGCGTGGCCACGCCGCGCAGCCTCGGTGGCGATCAGCTTGCCGCTGTAGCCGGTGGCGCCGTAGAGCAGCCAGGAGGGTTTGAACTGGGACATGTATTCGGGTTGCCCTTGAATGTGGGAGAGCTGCCGATCAGGCTTCGACGACCGACGGTGCGCCGCGATTCTGATAGTGCCGCTGCAGTACATCGGCGACGCAGGCGGTCAGCCGTTTGCCGGTGGGGATATGCAGGAACTCATTCGGGCCATGCGCGTTCGATTTCGGCCCAAGCAAACCGGTCACCATGAACTGGGCTTGCGGAAAGCGCTCCTGCAACATGTTCATGAACGGAATCGTGCCGCCCTCGCCCATCGCCGCCGCCTTCGGCCCGAAGTAGTTCTGACTGGCCTCGTTGACCGCTGCGCTCAGCCACGGCACGGTGGCCGGCGCGGCCCAGCCCTGGGCCGATTTCTCGACCTCGAACTCGACCTTGGCACCGTACGGCGGATCTTTCTCCAGCACCTCCTTCAAGGCCCGGCTGGCAACCTCGCCACTGAGCGTGGGCGGCAAGCGAACCGACAGCTTGACCGCGGTCTGCGGCCGCAGCACGTTGCCGGCATCAAGCAAACTCGGCATGCCTTCGACGCCAGTCACCGCCAGCGCAGGCCGCCAACTGCGGTTGAGGATGAGCTCGGTCAATTCACGATTGACCGGCTGCATCCCCTGCTGCCAGGGAAAGCTGCTGTAAACCTCCTCGCCCAGCAGGCTGGCCGATTCCTGCGCCTGGGCAATGCGCTCGCCGGGGATGTCGACGTGCAGCAGATCGATCTTGATCTGACCGCTGACCGGGTCTTCGATCCGATCCAGCAGTTGCCGCAGAATCCGGAAAGACGAAGGCACGATGCCGCTGGCCGCGCCCGAATGCACCCCTTCGTGCAAGACCTTGACCCGCAGCGTGCCGCCAGCCAGACCGCGCAGGGACGTGGTCAGCCAGAGCTGGTCGTAATTGCCAGCGCCCGAATCCAGGCAGACCACCAGCGACGGCGTGCCGATGCGGTCGGCCAGATGATTGATGTAGAACGGCAGGTCATAACTGCCCGATTCCTCGCAACCTTCGATCACGATCACGCAGCGCGAGTGATCCAGGCCGCGTTCGTGCAGTGCCATGATCGCGATCAGCGAGGCATACAGCGCATAGCCGTCATCGGCACCGCCGCGACCGTACAGCCGGTCCTGCGTCAGCACCGGCGTCCACGGCCCCAGATCGACATTCCAGCCGACCATCTCCGGCTGCTTGTCCATGTGGCCATACATCAGCACGGTGTCCTCACCCTTGCCCGGAATTTCGATCAGCAGCAGCGGCGTGCGGCCCGGGAGCTGGATGCGTTCAATCTGCATTCCGGTGATCGGCTGGTCACGTGCCCACGTCTC
>DAIMJK010000345.1:0-3435 GCA_036722245.1 Lysobacterales bacterium | reverse complement strand
CGCGCACCCTCGGCTGACCGAGGAAGTTGTCGTCGCCGGCTTCCAGCTGGGGATCCTCGACACCCGCGCTGGGCGGCTGATAGGGGTTCTGATTCATCGCCATCTCCTTCTTCTTCTGGATGTCCCGTAGATGGCCAGTCGCACCGGTGAGGTGTGAACGGGCAGGCGCCGGGTCTGGACGCTCTAGCTAAACGGCAAACGCCGCCGAACGCAAGGGTGAACGTTGGGTGAGGACGGTCTGGACCAGCGATCGGGACCTTTCGCGGTTCAGATGCCCGGATTCTGCCTTGCCTCGTCCGCGCCCTGCTCGCGCCGCTTGAGCCAGCCCAGCATCGCTGCGACCTCGCCCTCGGCGATGACCCACTGCAGATAGTCGTCCAGTTCCGCCGGGGCCGGGGTCGGCCCGCCATCGTCGACCGCCGGCGGACTGAGCAGCGGATCGGTAGCCAGCGCGGTACCCAGACTGCGCAGGGCGGCCAGCGCCTCGTTGCGGCGCGCGCGTTCCTCCTCATCTTCGGCGTAGTCCCGCGCGATCTGGCCTCCCAGTTGAGCATGCAGCATGCTCGTTTCGGGGGTATCGAAGAGCAGCGCGCCCAGATGCGAGCAGATCGCCGTGCGCTCGGTCTTCAGTGCATCGTCAGTTGGCGTGGGCGGACACAGATTGGTGATCGACTGCACCGCCGGTATCGAAATCGCCATCGCGATGCCGAAGGCGGCGACTGCACGATGCCCCCGATCCATCGACGCAAAACTGCTGTCGGCCGCCAGGGCGTCGCGCAGGACTACCAGCGCGAGCCGATAGCCGTCCTCGATGCGGCTGCTCTGGCCGATTCCGGTCAGCGCCTGCTGCAAGGCTTGCGCATCTTCGCTCTGCTGGGCCCGATGGGCCTGGATCAGCCATGGATAGGCGTTGGACGGATCGGCCTGCTTCCAGCGCGCCAGCAGGTCGCGGCGGTCGCACATCGCGCGTAGCCGCGAGGCCGAGTCGTAGCCGCAGGCAAGCGCGGCCAGCAGCGCCACCGCATCGGCATCCGGTTCGCTCGCCTCCCAACGCTCGATCCGCGCCGGCAGATCGGCCGGCCCGCCGAGGGCCTCGAAGGGCGCGACCATCGCCAGCGCCTGCATGCGCGCATCGGCACTGCTCTCCATCCGCGCCCAGAAGGCCGCCATGGCCAGCTCGTCGGCAGTGGGCTCGGTCGCCGGACCGGAAGCGAAGGCCGTGCCGCTCAGCGCAAGCAGCAGCGACAGGATTCGTTGACAGGATCGATGCACGGGGAAGTCCTTGCGCCGGGGTAGCGAAGGATGCCCGCAGAGGGGTGGCCGTGTCACGTCGGGCTGCGCTCGGGGTGTGTGGAGGTCTTGTGTGGAGGTCTTGTGTACTGTCGGAAGTGGCGTTTTCAGGGCCCAGGGCACAGGGCCCAGAAGAGCTAGAGCCGCTTCGAGGCTGGTCAGCTCTTACTGGGCCCTGGGCCCTGAGCCCTGGGCCCCAGGACCTGCAAATTCCAACAAGGCATCTGTCCGACTTGCTGTCCGGCACCGCCCACCACTGGCACTCACCGCCATCCATGCCTTAGCATCGCGGACCCTTTGCGTTGTGCGATGCAGCAATCATGAGCGCCACTTCCTTTCGTAGTCAGCATTGCGGCGCCACCGACGAGCGCCAGATCGGTCAGACCGTCACCCTCTGTGGCTGGACCGACACCCGGCGTGACCATGGCGGGGTGATCTTCATCGATCTGCGCGACCATTCCGGTGTGGTCCAGACCGTCATCGAGCCCGACCAGGCCGTCGCCTTTGCCGCCGCCGAGCAGGTCCGCTACGAATACTGCCTGCGCATCACCGGCAGCGTGCGCGCTCGCCCGGCCAGTCAGGTCAACGAGCGCCTGCCCAGCGGCAAGATCGAACTGGTCGCAACCCAGGTCGAGATCCTGAATGCCGCCGCGCCGCTGCCGTTCATGCTCGATGATGCCGCCAGCGAGGAATCGCGCCTGCGCTATCGCTACCTGGACCTGCGCCGGCCAACGATGCAACGCACGATGCGCCTGCGCACCGCACTGGTCAGTGCGATCCGCCGCTATCTGGACGAACGCGGCTTCCAGGACATCGAAACGCCGATCCTGACCCGTGCCACGCCGGAGGGCGCGCGTGACTATCTGGTCCCCTCGCGCGTCCATCCGGGCCAGTTTTTCGCCCTGCCGCAGTCGCCGCAGCTGTTCAAGCAACTGCTGATGATGGCCGGCATGGACCGCTACTATCAGATCGCGCGCTGCTTCCGCGACGAGGACCTGCGCGCCGACCGCCAACCCGAGTTCACCCAGCTCGACATGGAGCTGGCCTTCGTCCGCGAAGCCGATGTGCAGGCGCTGGTCGAAGAGCTGATCGTGCACGTCTTCCGCGAGGTCAACCAGGTCGATTTGCCGCAGCCCTTCCCGCGCCTGAGCTATGCCGAGGCGATACGGCGCTTTGGCTCGGACAAGCCGGACCTGCGCATTCCGCTGGAGCTGATCGACGTTGCCGAGCACCTCAAGAGCACCGATTTCAAGGTGTTCGCAGGTCCCGCCAACGACCCCGGCGGCCGCGTCGCGGTGATCCGGTTGGCCGACGGCGCCAGCCTTTCGCGCAAGTACATCGACGATCTGGGTCCTTTCGTTGCCAAGTACGGCGCCAAAGGCCTGGCCTGGATCCGGGTCGATGATCTGGCCAAGGGGCGCGAGGGTCTGACCAGCCCGATCGTCAAGTTCCTCGACGACACCGCGCTGGACGGGATCCTCGCCAGCACCGGCGCGCAGACCGGCGATGTGCTGTTCTTCGGCGCCGGTCCCTACAAGACCGTCAGCGACTTCCTTGGCGCGCTGCGGATCAAGCTCGGCCGCGATCAGGGGTTGGTCGAAAACAGCTGGCAGCCGCTGTGGGTGGTCGATTTCCCGATGTTCGAGTACGACCCGACAGAACGCCGCTACATGGCCCTGCATCACCCCTTCACCGCGCCGGCTGTCGACGATGTGGCGACCCTGAGCGCCGATCCGTCGGCGGCCCTGTCGCGCGCCTATGACATGGTCCTGAACGGCAACGAGATCGGCGGCGGTTCGATCCGTATCCACCGACCGGAGATGCAGGCCGCCGTGTTCGACCTGCTCGGCATCGACGAGACCGAGGCGCAGACCAAGTTCGGCTTCCTGCTCGAAGCCCTGCGCTACGGCTGCCCGCCGCACGGCGGCATCGCCTTTGGCATCGACCGCATCGCCGCCCTGATGGCCGGCACCGAGTCGATCCGCGAAGTGATCGCCTTCCCCAAGACCGCCAGCGCCCAGTGCCTCCTCACCAGCGCCCCCGGGGAGGTGGCCGAGAAGCAGCTGATGGAACTGAGCGTGCGAGTGGCCAAGCGGGCCGAATAGCCACGCGGGCCCGAGCTTCGAGGGGCCGGGAAGCCGAGGG
>DAIMJK010000344.1:0-3441 GCA_036722245.1 Lysobacterales bacterium | reverse complement strand
CGAAAACGGCGGCAGGCAGCAGGCGCTGTCGCCGGAATGCACGCCGGCTTCTTCGATGTGCTCCATCACGCCGCCGATCATGACCTCGCCAAGGCGATCGCCGATGCAATCCACGTCGACCTCGATCGCACTGTCCAGAAACCGGTCCAGCAGCACCGGGGAATCGTTCGACACCTGCACCGCGTCGGTCATGTAGCGGCGCAAGTCGGACTCGCCATAGACGATTTCCATCGCCCGTCCGCCGAGCACGTAGGACGGTCGCACGACCAGCGGATAGCCGATCTCCCGTGCCAGCACGACCGCTTCATCTGGTGCCCGCGCGGTACGGTTTGGCGGCTGCTTCAGACCGAGATTCTCGACCAGTTTCTGAAAGCGCTCGCGATCCTCGGCCAGGTCGATCGAGTCCGGCGTGGTGCCGACGATCGGCACGCCGGCTTTCTCCAGCGCCCTGGCCAGCTTCAATGGAGTTTGACCACCGTACTGCACGACCACCCCGATGGGCTTTTCGACCTCGGCAATCTCGAGCACGTCCTCGAGCGTGAGTGGCTCGAAGTAGAGCCGGTCGGAGGTGTCGAAATCGGTCGAAACGGTCTCCGGATTGCAGTTGACCATGATCGTCTCATAGCCGTCGTCACGCAGCGCCAGTGCGGCATGGACGCAGCAGTAGTCGAACTCGATGCCCTGACCGATGCGGTTGGGGCCGCCGCCGAGCACCATCACCTTGCGCCGGTCGGTCGGCTCGGCCTCGCACTCGCTCTCAAAAGTCGAGTACAGGTAGGCGGTGCTGGTGGCGAACTCGGCGGCGCAGGAATCGACCCGCTTGTAAACCGGTCGGATACCCAGCGCGCGCCGCAGTTGGCGTATCGCCGCCTCGTCGGTGCCGGTCAGCCGGGCCAGTCGGGCGTCGGCAAAGCCCTTGCGCTTGAGTTCGCGCAGGCGCTCGCCGTCCAGCGCTGCCAGACCGGCCGCGCGGACGGCGGCTTCAGTAAGGATCAGGTCCTCGATCTCGGTCAGGAACCACGGGTCGATCCGGGTCAGTGTGTGGACGTCCTCCAGACTCATGCCGTTGCGCATTGCTTCGGCGACCCAGTAGACCCGATCCGGGCCCGGCTCGCGCAGCTGCCGGACCAGTTCCAGCCGGGCCTGTTCCGGATCCTCGGCGCGCAGTCGCTCGTCCAGGCCTTCGCTGCCGGTTTCCAGCCCGCGCAGGGCCTTCTGCAGCGATTCCTGGAAGGTCCGGCCGATTGCCATCACCTCACCAACCGACTTCATCTGGGTGGTCAGGCGCGAATCGGCGGCGGGGAACTTCTCGAAGGCGAAACGCGGAATCTTGGTGACCACGTAGTCGATGGTGGGCTCGAAGGAGGCCGGCGTCGCGCCGCCGGTGATCTCGTTGCGCAACTCGTCCAGCGTGTAGCCGACCGCCAGCTTGGCCGCGACCTTGGCGATTGGAAAACCGGTCGCCTTGCTCGCCAGCGCCGAGGAGCGCGACACGCGCGGGTTCATCTCGATGACCACGACGCGGCCGTCCTCGGCATTGATGCCGAATTGCACGTTCGAACCGCCCGTGTCCACACCGATCTTGCGCAACACCGCCAGCGAAGCATCTCGCAGGACCTGATATTCCTTGTCGGTCAGGGTCAGCGCCGGAGCCACCGTGATCGAGTCGCCGGTGTGCACGCCCATCGGATCCAGATTCTCGATCGAGCAGACGATGATGCAGTTGTCGGCATGATCGCGCACGACCTCCATCTCGAACTCTTTCCAGCCCAGCACCGATTCCTCGATCAGCACCTCGCGCACCGGCGACAGGTCCAACCCACGCTGGACGATCTCGACGAACTCCTCGCGGTTGTAGGCGATGCCGCCACCGGAGCCGCCGAGGGTGAAGCTGGGCCGGATGATGGTCGGATAGCCGACCTCAAGCTGGATCTGCATCGCCTGGTCCATGCTCCTGGCAACCGCCGCACGCGGCACGTCCAGCCCGATCTCGACCATCGCATCACGGAACAGCGCGCGGTCCTCGGCCAGCCGGATCGCCTCCTTCGATGCGCCGATCAGCTCCACGCCGTGCTTGGCCAGCACGCCATTGTCGGCAAGATCCAGCGCGCAGTTGAGCGCGGTTTGGCCGCCCATCGTCGGCAGCAGAGCGTCCGGCTTTTCCTTGGCGATGATCTGCGCGACGGTCTGCCAGGTCAGCGGCTCGATGTAGGTCGCGTCGGCCATCTCCGGATCGGTCATGATCGTGGCCGGGTTGCTGTTGACCAGCACCACCCGGTAGCCCTCCTCGCGCAGTGCCTTGCAGGCCTGGGCACCGGAGTAGTCGAACTCGCAGGCCTGGCCGATGACGATGGGTCCGGCGCCGATGATCAGGATGCTTTTGATGTCGCTGCGCTTGGGCATGAGCTCTCACCGGCCACACCGTTACCGGTAGCAGCCCTGTTCAGCAGGGAATTGCGGCAGTTTAGCTCGAAATGGAAGGGCTAAGGCAGCAAGGGGCAATGGATTGAAGTCGAGAGTCGGTCCGATGCGCACTCCTGGCGCCAGACCCGGTGGGTCGAGGGAGCGTCTGCATCAGTTTGAAGCGCCTCCGATGTGAGGAGGAAGAGCGGGTTCCGTCTGTGAGCGTCACATTTCGCCCTTTCAGGTCATTGACGCACAGCCATACGCCGGCGTACGCTTTCCCCCGGCGCCGGGGAGCCTCAACGGGTACGGTGCCACAACTGCGCGTCCCTGCTGGCTGCCCTTCAAGTGGCGGTGGGGGCGCGTGACATCATCCTGGGGAGGACTCATGAATCACACCATGCGGAAGGCCGTGCGCACCCTGCTGCCGGCAGCCTTGCTTTTGGGCCTGGGCCTGCAGGCGCAGGCGAACACGCTCAACCAGAACGTGTCCTGGACCGTCGATCGGGCCGGCACCAGCACCAAGTACCGCGTCGTCGCCTACGGCGATTCGATCTATGCCGGCTACAACGGGTCGATCTCGAACGCGGCGCGCTACGCCGCACCAACGGTCGATTCAGAGTATCTGTCCGCACTGTGGAACGCCGACATCGAGAACATCCGCCGGGCCAAGTCCGGTGCGGTGGCGCAGGATGTCTACCAGAACAAGATCGTCAGCGAGCGTTCCTACATGCAGCACAGCAGCACCCGCGTGGTGACTTTCGAAATGTGCGGCAACGATGGCCTGCAGGCGCGTTCCAGCTTCAAGTCGCAGACCGGTACCTGCAACTACAGCGTGCTCAACAACGCGCTCAACAGCTGCAAGACCTACGTCGCCGCGGCGATGGACTACATCAATGCCAATGCTCATCCCAACACGCGCCTGAAGGTGATCAGCAACCTGTACTACCCCGGTTACAACGCCGACAACGTGCAGAGCAGTTGCCGGGATGCCAGCACCGGGCAGACCGTGAACATGCGCACCACCTTCCTGCCGGT
>DAIMJK010000343.1:0-3469 GCA_036722245.1 Lysobacterales bacterium | reverse complement strand
TACACGCTGCAGCTCTCACTGATCGGTGCCCTGTGTCTGGGTGCCCTGAACGCCGACGCCCAGGTTTTTCCCACTCGACCCCTGCCACCGCAGTTCGCGCCACCGTCCGAGCGGATCATCGGGCTGTGGACCTCGACGGTGGAAATAGGTCCTTGCGCCGGCGGACCACGCATGCAGCTACGCGGATTGAACCAGTTCCATGCCGGCGGCACGCTGACCGAAACCGGCTCTCCGCCACCGACTACGCGCGGTCCGGGCTACGGCGTGTGGCAGTTCAATCGGGGCACGCAGCGATTCGATGCCCGCATGCAGTTCATCCGCTACCTGCCCGATGGAAGTTTCGACGGGTTCGCTGACATCCACCGCGATATCCGGCTGGGTTTCGGCGCCCACGAGTACACCGACGAGATCGTCGCCCGCCTGCTCAATGCCGACGGCAGCGTGCGGGTCGAACTGTGCGGAACGGCGACCGGGACCCGAGTGCCGATACTCTGAGGATCCGCACCGGAGTGCGACCGCGCTCTGGGGCCTGCCGGCGGATGCGGGCAGGCCCCGGGGCCAGCGGTGAGCTCAGATGCTCGAGGGCTGCGGCCTGGCGTTGGAGCTGGATCGCGGCACCGGCGCGCCCAGGCCGATCGGGCTCGGCGCGCGGCCGAGCAGGCCGGGCAGGGCGTTGTGGCGGGGCACATTGTCGCGGCCCAACAACTCCAGGTGGCCGTAGGAAAATGGGCTGAAATGGAGCAGATCGCAGACGTGGGCGAGCGCGCGGCTGAGTGAATGCGGTAGCGGCATGATCCATGCTGGCTTGAGCGTGCTCGGGCGCAGCTGGTGCAGATAGTCACACAGGTCGTAGGTGGTGGTGCCGCCGAGTTCGCAGATGCGGCCCGGCGCGCTCGCCGCTAGCGTATCGACGGGTACCTGCAGCAGGCGCAGCACCGCCTCGGCCAGGTCATCGACCTGCAGCGCGGCAATCCGCCCGTCTGCGGACCGTGGCGGAAAATACAGGGGCCAGCGGGCGACCCGGCGCAACCAGCGGGCACCGTAGCCGTCGGCACCTTCGAGCAGCGACGGCCGCAGCACGATCAGTTCACCGCCGATCGCCAGCATCGCCCGCTCGCCGTCGCGTTTGCTGCGGATGAAGCGGCTACCGGCCGGGTCGTCCAGACCGAGCGCGGAGATATGCAGCAGGCGGATACTCCGTTCGGCACAGGCCCGAGTCAGCGCCACGGGCGCATCGCAGTGGATGCGCTGGTAACTCTGGCCGGGACGTTCGCGCAGGATGCCAACGCAATTGATCACGCCATCGAAGCTCGCAATCACCGCGCGCCAGTCTTGCACCCGGCACAGATGCTGGAATGGCAGCGCCCAACGACCGGCGCTGTTGCCGCGACGACTGCCGATCACGACGCTGGCGCCCGCCTTGCGCAGGGTGGCCACGCAGTGCCTGCCGATGAAGCCGCGCCCGCCCAGGACCAGATAGCGGCGGCGTTTGAGCGGGTTCGGGCTGGGCATCCAGTTTTCCTTTTGTTGGCTGCGATTCAATCTGGTGTATCAAAGATCCTGTCTGGTTTTCAGGGCTCGGGGCCCAGGGCCCAGGGCCCAGGGCCCAGCAAGTCAAGAGCCGCTTCGACGCAGGTTCGATCACGGAAAGGATCCAGCGATCATTGGTTTCGTACTCACCTCAAGCTTGGCTCTGGACTGGGCCCTGGGCCCTAGAGACTAGTGAGTTGTACCGACGATCGTCCGTTCAATTCAAATTTCTCTAATCTGTAATTTCTGTTTCAACAGAAATGTATGGCAGAATGCTCACGTTGGCAATGCCCGCCGGGGTCAGTGGAGTATCGATGAACGTCAGAACAGCTCTGGAAGCGCAGCACAACTTGCCACCGGGCCAGCAGGCCCGATCGGACTTCCCCCGTTTCGGCTTGACCCGGTATGCGAAGCGCTTTCCCTCCGAGCTGAGTGGCTCGTCATTGCAAGTCGGAGGAGACGCGCTAAGCGCGCCCGTGATGGTGGATCTGGCTGGCCTGCCGAGGGTGTCGATGCGCGCGGACTTCCACTGCGTGACCACCTGGAGTGCGACGGATCTGGACTGGCAGGGCGTGCGCTTCGTCGATTTCTATCGCGGCCGGGTCGAAGCGCTGGTCAGCCCCGATCGACAGGTGCGCGTTGTTCTGCTGCGTGGCCAGGACGGCTACCGCAGCACGCTGCCGCTGGCAGACCTGCTGGCCGATGATGTGCTGCTGGCCGATCGCCTGAACGGTCAGCCGCTGAACATCGCGCATGGCGCACCGCTGCGCCTGGTCGCCCCGGCCCATTATGGCTACAAGTCGGTCAAGCATCTGAACCGGCTGGAGTTCTGTCAGGCCCCTCCGCGGGTGCGGCCGGCGGCGCTGGCCTTCATGGATCATCCGCGCGCCAGGGTTGCGCTGGAGGAGCGCGGGCGCTGGATACCGGGTTGGCTGCTCCGACTGCCCTATCGCTCGTTGATCGGCGGCACGGTGCGCAAGTTCGCGCAGGCGCTGTCCGACCGGGAGCAGTCCAGTGACTCCAGCCAGACCGCGGAGCCGCGTCGTGACTGATGACTTGCCGGCCGGGGAGCGCGCGTCCGGCGACTCACAGCTACCGCTGACACCCGTGGTGCAGCGCTTCATCCTGCATTGGGGAGAAATGGGTACACGCTGGGGTGTCAATCGCAGCGTGGCGCAGATCCACGCGCTGCTGTTCGCCAGCGACCGGCCGCTGCACGCCGAGGAGATCGCCGATACGCTGGCGCTGGCGCGCTCGAACGTCAGCAACAGCCTGAAGGAGCTGCTGGGATTGAACCTGGCGCGAGTGGTTCATCTGCTCGGTGATCGGCGCGATCATTTCGACACACCCAAGGACGTCTGGGTGCTGTTTCGCAACGTCGTGCAGGCGCGCAAGTCACGCGAGTTCGACCCGACTCTGGGCATGCTGCGTGAACTGCTGGCCGACGCCGAGCAGGGCCAGGAGTCGGCGCAATTCAAGGATCGGCTGGCGCAGACGCTGGAACTGAGCAGCGCCTTGTCGGCCTGGAGCGAGGAAATGCTGCGGCTGGAGCCGAAGACGTTGATGAAGCTGCTGAAGCTGGGCAGCAAGGTGCAGGGGTGGTTGCGAGAGGGCAAAGGGCCCAGGGCCCAGTAGAGCAGTTCCAGTAGCCAGTTCCCGTGGCCAGTGATTAGAGCAGTTCCAGTAGCCAGTTCCAGTGGCCAGTGAGGAGCAAAGGGCCCAGGGCTCAGGGCCCGGCTAGAGCCCGCGTAGGATGTCGGTGAGTTCCGCGAACCGCATCATCGAGGTCTCAGGTCCCGAAACGGTTCGGAAGCACAGTTGGACTTTGCGCGCGAGGAGGAAGCGCGATGGTTGCCAGTACCGACAACGCATTGGAGAAGGACGGCGATCGCCCGCAAGAAGATGTGACCGATCCGCTGCTGACGGTCTACTACGACCA
>DAIMJK010000342.1:1004-3482 GCA_036722245.1 Lysobacterales bacterium | reverse complement strand
CCAGCAGGGTTCGCCCGGAAGCCGCAGCCAGTCGCGCAGCGCCGCCCGATTCGCAGCCACGACCGCCGGGTCATCGCCACAACGGTCGCCGAGATTGCAGCGATCGAACGGCGCCCGCGAATGGCCCGGCGCCTGACGCAGGACGGTCCCGGCCTGCACAGCTGGTGGCAGACCAATGGCCGGCAGCCAGCTGTTGCTCACCCAAGCGCCCGCAACAGCGCGCTGAAGTCTTCCGGCATCGCCGCCTGCGTTTCGATCCGCTCGCCGCTGTCGGGATGCGCGA
This sequence comes from Lysobacterales bacterium, assembly GCA_036722245.1. Taxonomy (GTDB): domain Bacteria; phylum Pseudomonadota; class Gammaproteobacteria; order Xanthomonadales; family SZUA-5; genus JAWLAT01. The sequence goes on along the minus strand of DAIMJK010000342.1, from coordinate 3,199 downwards.
AGGCCAGTCGAATCGCGTGCAGGGCCTGGCGCCGGAAACCGCGCAGCTGCTCGATCAGTTCCGGCGAGGCACCCGCTGGCAGCCGCAAGCGTCCGCCGTACAGCGGATCGCCAACGATCGGCAAGCGCATGTGCGCCATATGGACCCGAATTTGATGAGTGCGGCCGGTTTCCAGCCGGCAGCGCAGCAGCGTATAGCCGGCGAACCGCTGCTCGATGCGCGCATGAGTCACGGCGGGTCGTCCATCGTGAACGACCGCCCGCCGCAGCCGGTCGCCGGGATGCCGGTCAAGCGGTGCATCGACGGTGAAGCCGCTGACCGGCTCGCCTTGCACCAGGGCCAGGTATTCGCGCTCGATCTCCCTGGCCGCCAACGCCCGCACCAGCGCCTGATGTGCTTTCCCGGTACGCGCGATCAGCAGTGCGCCGCTGGTCTCCTTGTCGAGCCGATGAACGATGCCCGCGCGCGGCAGCCGCGCCAGCATCGGATCGAAGGCCAGCAGCGCATTGACCAGCGTGCCGCTGCGATTGCCGGCCCCCGGATGGACAACCAGACCGGCCGGCTTGTTCAACACCAGCAGCGATGCGTCCTCGTACAGCAGGTCCAGCGCCATGCGCTCGGGTTGATCGGGCGCCTGAATCTGCTCGATGGCGCGCAGACTTACTCGCTCGCCGCCACGCACCCGCTCGCGTCCGCGCGCCGGCTGACCATCGACGCTGATTGCCCCGGACTGCAGCCAGCGCTGCAGCTGCGAGCGCGAATGCTGCGGCCAGAGCTGCGCCAGGCTCGCGTCCAAGCGCTGCCCGGCCAGATCGCGTGAGAGCTCGGCATCGGCCTCGATGGGACGCAACAACGGATCGGCGCTTTCGCTCATCGTCTCGCGGGTCGGTAGGTAAGGGCCACAGATGGCCGGACAGCCGATTGTCGCACGCGAGGGTGCGAGTCCAATCGGAGCGCGTCAGCTCGCACCCCGCGCCCAACCGATTCATGCGAGGGCCAGCCGCATCGGCTACCATTGCGGGCCTGCTCATCTACCAGCACAACCCATGAAGCGTCTGCGCCCACTATTGCTGATCCTTGCCTTGCTGTCCTTGTCCGGCTGTTCGCTGTTTGGCGACAAGAATCGTGTAGATGAAACCCAAACACTGTCGGTTGAGCAGTTGTATGAGCAGGCCAACGCAGCCATGCAGGATGGCAACTACGAGCGCGCCATTCGCTACCATCGAGCGCTCATAGGTCGGTTTCCCTTCGGCAGCTATTCCGAGCAGTCACAACTGGATCTGGCCTACAGCCAGTACAAGCGCGATCAGGATGACGAGGCCATCGCTACCCTCAATCGCTTCATGAAGGCGCATCCAACCCACCCCAAGGTGGATTACGCGCTGTTTCTACGCGGCCTGATCAATTTCGATCGCAACGTGGGACTGCTTGATCGGGTCATGCCAGGGGAGGTGTCTACTCGTGACCAGCAGACGCTGCGCCAGGCCTTCATCGACTTCTCCGAGCTGATCAAACGCTATCCGGACAGCGCCTATGCTGGTGATGCCCGCCAGCGGATGCTGTATCTGCGCAACAGCATGGCTGAGTTCGAAATGAACATCGCCCGCTACTACTTCCGGCGCGGTGCCTATGTCGCCGCCGCCAACCGCGCGACTTTCGTGATCGAGACCTACCAGGGCACCCCGCAGAGCCTGGACGCGCTGGAGATGATGGCCGCAAGCTATGATCGGCTGAATGAGCCCGATCTCGCCGCCGATGTCCGCCGTGTCCTCAGCCTGACCGCCCCCGAGCGCGAACAGCAGATACAAGAGCGTGCACCCTGGTGGCGTCGGATGCTGCCGTTCGGCTGAGCCCGCGCGCCAGGCTTGTCGGTATTCGCCCGCTCGGGCGAGGCACGAACACCGATCAGCGCAAGATCCCGAAATGCACACTGGCATTGAAGCTTCGTCAATGCCAAGGAGCCTGAGCGACTGCGGCAGTCGCGACAGGCGGTGCAGGATCGGTCGGGGATCAATGGTGGGCCCACCAGGATTCGAACCTGGAACCAAAGGATTATGAGTCCTCTGCTCTAACCGTTGAGCTATAGGCCCCTTTGACCGCGACGAACACCGAAGCATACCGGCACCTACGAACGCCGGACTCATGAGGTTCCAGCGCTCGCGCATCCTGCGCTCGCTGGGCACTGAGTATGGTGT